>CAUJKG010000417.1 GCA_963205465.1 Pseudomonadota bacterium
GCCGCTGAGGCGAATGCCATCCGCATCGCGCTCGACGCGTTCGATGACGCCGATCCGCTCATGCGTCGCGCCGCCGCGCGAGAATGCCACCATCGACTTCCCGAACCGCCTTGCCCGGTCGAGCGCTTCCTCGATACTGACCAGAAGGCGCGTTTTGGCGGGCACGGTTGCGGACGCGGACATTGGGATAGTGCTCCCCGGAAGTCGTGCGGCAGATCATCGCCGACGTTGCGCGGCGACTAAGCGCCGGAGCAAAAATGCCCCGGCGCTTTTTTGTTTTACTTCGTGTCGGCCGCGAGCAAGCCGCTGCGGAAAGCGACACCGGCAATCGCAGCACCAATGAGCGGCGCGACGATGAACAGCCAGAGCTGCGAGAGCGCGGCCGGATTGGTGCTGTAGCCGATGATGGCCGGACCTGCGGAGCGCGCGGGATTGACCGATACGCCGGTCACATTGATGCCGACGATGTGGATCGCAACCAGCGTCAGTCCGATCGCAAGCCCCGCGAACTTCGAGGGCGCGCCAGCTTGCGTCACGCCGAGAATGGTCACGAGAAACAGGAAGGTGGCGACGGCTTCGAAGACGAAGGCCGAGAGCAGGTTGTATTGGCCGAGATAGCCGGTGCCCCAGCCGTTCTGTCCGAGTCCCCCGGTCCAGCCGGAAGCCTTGCCGGAAAGAATGAGATAAAGCACCGCCGCGCCGGCAAGCGCGCCGAGCACCTGCGCGATGGCATAGCCGATGAAGTCGGCGAAGCTCATGCGTCCCGCGACGAGCACGCCGAAGCTGACGGCCGGGTTCACATGACATCCCGATACGGGGCCGATGCCGTAAGCCATGGCCACGATGGCGAGACCGAAAGCGAATGCAATGCCGAGCACGTCGATCGCCGTCGCGCCGCTGCCCATGCCCGCGATGACGGCTGCGCCGCAGCCGATGAAAACCAGCGTGAAGGTGCCGACGAATTCGGCGACGAATTTCTTCATGGATGCCTCCTTAAATTCCAGCCCGTGATTCGCCGGGCCGGATTCCATTACCGCCCGCTTGCCGGATTTGAAATGGCGGCCGATAAGTCTGGAGCCGCTAAAAACTTAGCAGTTTCAACGATTGCAGCCGGGGATTCCGCGGCCGGAATGCTTCGTTCACGACTTTCGAATAAACCCGTTCCAGCTTCTTTTTTCTTAGAGAACTCCGATGACGATCAGGGTGCATCGCGGCGATCTGCCGAACCTCGACGACTACAAGGGTGAAGTCGCCATCGATACCGAGACGCTCGGCCTCAATCCGAGCCGCGACCGGCTCTGCGTCGTGCAGCTCTCGGCAGGCGACGGCAGCGCCGACGTCGTGCAGATCCCGGCGGGCAAAGTGCATGCGCCCAATCTCGCAAAGCTCCTGGCCGACGCCACAAAGCCGAAGATTTTTCACTTCGCCCGCTTCGATCTCGCGGTGCTCTACAAGAACCTCGGGGTGATGCCGCAGCCCGTCTATTGCACCAAGATCGCCTCGCGTCTGGTACGCACCTACACCGACCGCCACGGCCTGAAGGACCTTGCCCGCGAGCTGCTCGGTATCGATATGTCGAAGCAGCAGCAGAGTTCGGACTGGGGTGCCGCCGAACTCTCCGACGCCCAGATCGCCTATGCCGCCTCCGACGTTCTTTACCTTCACCAGATGAAGGCAAAGCTCGACGAAATGCTGGCCCGCGAGGGCCGTACGGCGCTTGCGGAAGCCTGTTTTTCCTTCCTGCCGACCCGCGTCGCACTCGATCTCGGCGGCTGGGCCGAAGAGGATATTTTCAGCCACTCCTAGCTTCCGTTGGGGAAAGTGGAGCCGTTCGAATGCCGCAATTCCCGGCCATAGACCCCTAGCGAACCCATGAACCAGCACGCCTTATCGCGCCGGCCCGAGCACGCTTCGGCCGCAAGCCGGAGGCCGCGGCGGCAGCAGGCCGAACCGCGGTCGCAGAGCTATGGGCAGGCGGTGCGCCATTCCTCGCGCGTGCGCTTCCTGCGCCGGGTACTGCCGGTGCTGGCACTGGGGATTCTCGGCATCGCCGGCGTCATCGCCTGGCTCGATCCGTTTCGCATCGTCCGCGATTTCCCGCTCGACGTGATGAAATTGTCGATCCAGGGCAACAAGCTCGTCATGGACGCGCCGAAACTTTCCGGCTTCACCAAGGACGGCCGCAACTACAACATCACCGCGACCGCCGCCGCGCAGGATCTTACCAAGACCAACGTGATCGAGCTTGAAGGCATCAAGGCGAACTTCGCGCTGACGAATAACGGCTTGACCGAATTGACCGCCGTCAAGGGCGTCTACGATGCCAAGGGCGATATCATCCGGCTTACCGAGGGCATCGTGATTCGCTCCACCGCCGGTTACGAGGGCAGGCTCAAAGAAGCGTTGATTGAAGTGAAACGCGGCTATGTCATCACCGAAATGCCGGTCGATATCAGTTTCAACAACGGCACGATTCGCGCCGACCGCATGGAAGTTTTCGAGAACGGTGCTCGCGCGCATTTCGAAGGCAATGTCACGATGGTGATGAAACTGCCGCCGCCGGAGAATGCAGGACAGCAATGAAAAGACTGCTGAAGCATATGCCGCCGCGGGTGATCGCCGCGGTCCTTTGCGTGCTCTTTCTCGGCGGCATAGGCATGACGCTGTCGAACGCGCAGGATGCCGCGCCGAATAACGCCTTTCAGGGCTTCACGCGCAATCGCAAGGATCCGGTCAAGATCGAAGCGAACTCGCTCGAAGTGCGCGACAAGCAAAAGCTTGCGATCTTTCGTGGCAATGTCGTCGTCGTGCAGGGCGACACCACGATGCGCTGCAAGGAGCTGGAGGTGCATTACGAAGGCAATGCGCTTGGCGGAGATCCGCGCCAGAAAGTGCCGGCCACCAAGTCGCAGCAGAAAAGTGAATCCGCCCAGCGCATCAAGCGGCTGATTGCGATCGGCGGCGTGATCGTCACTGCGAAGGATCAGAGAGCGGTCGGTGATAAAGGCACGTTCGAAATGGCGACCAATATCGTGGTGCTCGACGGCAATGTCGTTGTGACCCAGGGGCAAAACGTCATGAACGGCGACAAGCTCACCGTGAATTTGACCCTCGGCACCTCGAAACTCGATGGCGTGAAACAGCAGGGCACCCAGCGCGTGAAGGGTGTCTTCGTGCCGAGTTCGATGGACAAGGATAAAGATAAGAAGGGCGACCGGCCTGCGCGAAAAAAACAATCTCCGCCGAATTAACTTGGCCCCGGTTTTGCTTCCTTGAAGGCGCTGTAATTTGATTCCGGCCTGCGAACGGGCTACCAAACCCTCATTCCGGGCGAATGCAGCCCTTGCCGGGTCAGTGTGCCTGTCAAAGCCGGTTCGTCCCTCCGCAAATAGGCATTTCCACTCCGGGCCCACCCGGCCGGCGATGCGAATGGAGTGAGGACGCTGAAAGTCCCCTGGTTCCGATCGGGCAGCAAGGATGCGCGCGACAAGCCGGTCTTGTCCGAGCAGTGGCGTCTGGACGGCTCCGCGCCGCCGCCACGGCCGGCCGACGCCCGGCCGCGCGAGCAGCATCCCCGGGATGCGAGAAGCCGGCAGGCGCCCGAGCCGTTTTCGGAGGCTGGCCGGCCCCCGAACACCTGGGTCCCGCCCGGGCCGCCGCAGCACATGCCGGGGGAACAGCCGGGCAACGGCTACGATCACGACGCCGGATACGAGACGGAGTACGAACAACCCTCCCGTCCGCGCGCGCACCCGCCGCACGTACCGGTTCCGGGCGAGGGAATTCTCGCGGCCGACGGTTTGCAGAAGAGCTATGGCGGCCGGCGCGTCGTCAGCGACGTTTCCATCGACGTGATGCGCGGCGAAGCGGTCGGCATTCTCGGACCGAACGGTGCCGGCAAGACCACCTGCTTCTACATGGTCACGGGGCTGGTCGAGCCCGATGCGGGCCACATCACGCTCGATGGTCACGACGTGACGAAGCTGCCGATGTATCGCCGCGCACGGCTCGGCATCGGCTACCTGCCACAGGAAGCCTCGATCTTTCGTGGCCTCAACGTGGAAAACAATTTGCGCGCCGTGCTCGAAGTGGTCGAGCCCGACAGACGGCGGCGCGCGGAGCGGCTGGAAGAATTGCTCGACGAATTTTCGATCCAGCACATCCGCAAGTCGCCTTCGATCGCACTTTCCGGCGGCGAGCGCCGCCGTGTCGAAATCGCTCGCTCGCTCGCGTCCAATCCGCATTACATGCTGCTCGACGAACCGTTCGCCGGCATCGATCCGATCGCGGTCGGCGACATTCGCACGCTCGTTCGCCACCTGACGGCGCGCGGCATCGGCGTTCTGATCACCGATCACAACGTCCGCGAGACGCTGGGCCTCGTCGATCGCGCTTACATCATTCACTCCGGCCGCGTGTTGATGGAAGGCACGCCGGAGCAGATCGTCGAAAACGAGGACGTGCGCCGGCTCTATCTCGGCGAGGAGTTCCGGCTCTAATGGCGATCTCGCAAAAGCTCGAGATGCGCACGAGCCAGGGGCTCGTGATGACGCCGCAATTGATGCAGGCGATCAAGCTCTTGCAGCTTTCCAACCTGGATCTCGTCGCCTTTGTCGAAGCTGAGCTCGAACGCAATCCCTTGCTCGAACGTGAGGAAGCTCCCGAACCGGAGCGCGGCGACGGCGCGCAGGAAATCCAGACTCCAAGCGAGGATTATGCCGAAAGCGGCGAGCCGTCTTCAGGCAACGAAGACTGGATGGAAGACCGCTACGAGAGCCGCGCCGCGATGGAAGAGCAGCTCGGCACCAACCTCGAAAACGTGTTTCCGGACGACGCGCCTTCCGCGCCCGCCGAAGCGACCATGGTGGCGCAGGAAACTCCCGCTTATTCGGAATGGGCAAGCGTTGGCGCCGGTGGGCGGCCTGACGACGACTACAATCTCGAAGCCTTCGTTTCCGCCGAGGTCACGCTGCCCGATCATCTGTCGCGGCAGCTTTCGCTGAGCGTGATGGATCCGGTGCGCCGTCTGATCGGCCAGCATCTGATCGATTCGGTCGACGAAGCCGGATATCTGCGCGGCGATCTCGAAAGCATGGCCGAGAAACTCGGCGCACCGATAGCGGACGTCGAGGCGGTGCTGCACGAGTTGCAGACTTTCGATCCGCCGGGCGTTTGCGCGCGTGATCTTGCCGAATGTCTCGCGATCCAGCTGCGCGAGCGCGATCGTTTCGACCCGGCGATGCAAATCCTGATTGGCAATCTCGATCTTCTTGCCAAGCGCGACTTCGCGCAGTTGCGCAAGCTATGCGATGTCGATGAGGAAGATTTGGCCGACATGGTCGCCGAGCTGCGGCGGCTGAATCCGAAGCCCGGTCTCGCCTTCGGCGGCGGCGTG
>CAUJKG010000418.1 GCA_963205465.1 Pseudomonadota bacterium
CTCACTGACGGACCTTCTCGACTTTGCTCCGACGCGTTGGCACGCGTCCAAAGCAGGCCGCCCAGGAAGGTCATGTGACGAGCGGAACGGCTCGCCGGAACCGGACGACTTCAGCCGCTGCGAGGAGAGTGCGTTACGCTCCGGCCCTGCAGCCACCGCTTCCGGCCCGCGACATCGAAACGCTTCGCGACGCGCCCCTTAAGACAAGCCGGGTTTACCCGACTTGTCCCGGTAAAACCGTGGCCCGGAACGCATATGAATATAATCCTATCTACAGGAATGTCAAGAGTTTTGCCCGCGCACAGGCGGCCGCTATCGCCGGTCGACGTTCGGAAGAAACGCGGTGAGCAGGCCGAGCGCGGGGAGCACCGCGCAAACCTGGAAAACGAAGCCGACGCCGTACCAATCTGCGAACATGCCAAGCGTGGCCGCGCCGATCCCGCTCATGCCGAAGATGAAGCCGTAAAAGAGCCCGGACACCATGCCGATGCGGCCCGGCATCAACTCCTGCCCGAATACGACGATCGCGGGAAACGCCGAGGCGAGCGTGAGGCCGATCACGATGGAAAGCACCACTGTTGCGGTCAGCCCGACGAAGGTCAGCGCCAGCGTGAACGGCAGCGCGCCCAGGATCGAAACCCAGATGATGAGCTTGCGGCCGTATCTGTCGCCGAGCGCGCCGCCGGCGATGCCGCCAACGGCCACGGCCGCGAAAAATGCGAACTGCAGAATCTGGGCGGTTTGGATCGAGAGCGCGAACTTGTCGATCAGGAAGAAGATGTAGAAGCTCGTAAAGCTCGCAAGATAGACCCACTTCGAAAATAGTAGTGCGAGCAGGATCGCTAGCGCGACGCCGAGCTGCTTGTTCGAGAACCGTGCGTCGTCTTTCGCCGCGCTCGCTGTGCGCCGGACCGGCAAGTTCTGCGAATACCAGCGGCTGACGGCCGAGAGGATAACGATGCCGACGATGGCAACCAGCGCGAACCATGCCAGTCCGCTCTGGCCGCGCGGCAGCACAATGAATGCCGCAGCAAGCGGCCCGAGCGCCGTGCCGAAATTGCCGCCGACCTGAAACATGGATTGCGCCAGGCCGTGCGCGCCGCCCGATGCGAGCCGCGCAATGCGCGCTGTCTCGGGATGAAAGATCGAAGAGCCCAGACCCAGGAGCACGCAGGCAAGCAGCAGCATGCCGTAGTTCGGCGCGAACGCGAGCGTAAGTATTCCCGCCATCGACGCCACCATCGCGAACGGCAACGAATACGGCAGCGGCCTACGGTCGGTGTAGTGACCGATGAAGGGCTGAAACAGCGAGGCGGTCAGCTGATAAACGAAAGTGAGGATGCCCACTTGCGTAAAGCTGAGATCGAAGCCGCCTTGCAGGATCGGGTACACGGCAGGCAAAAGAGCCTGCAACATATCGTTGATCCCATGCGTGATGCTCGCGGCCCACACCATGGAAAACGCTCTTCTCGGCTTGCCTTCGCTGATCGGCGCGGATGCGACTGTCATTCTCTTCTCGATGCATTTGCCTTGCAGTGGCCGGCACGATAGGGATCGGCATCCGGGCCCGCCACCGAAGTAGGGCCTATTTCCTACGAGAGCGGGCCAATGCCGCGGAACCTGCGTATCGATGCGGTGGATCACGTTCCCCGGGCCATCATTGCCATCGGCACGCAGTACCCTGATGGCCATGTCATTGAGCCGCACGAGCATCGGCGCGGGCAGCTCATATCGGGCGCGACCGGGGCGATCGTGCTTGCGACGCCGGATGGGACGTGGGTCGTCCCGCAACAATGCGGCGTTTGGATTCCGCCTTCGACCGAGCATCACGTTCGCATGGTCGGCAATGTCGGCATGCAGAGCCTCTATATCGAGCCGGGCGCCGTGCCGGATATGCCCGCGCATTGTCAGGTCGTCGGAATATCGCCGTTCGTCCGGGGGCTGTTGCGGGAGGCGATAGAACTGCCGCCCGAGTACGAAGAGGGCGGCCGCGCGGATGCACTGATGAAGCTCATCCTTTACGAGATGCCGCGCCTTCCCGCGCTGCCGTTGTCTCTTCACTATCCCGCGCACGGGCCGTTGGCGGACTGCTGCCGTGACTTCATCCGGCGTCCGAGCATTCACGCGACCATCGACGATTGGAGCCGCGCGCTCGCCATGAGTCGCCGCTCGTTCACGCGGCTTTTTCGCCGCGAAACCGGCTTGAGCTTCGCAGCATGGCGACAGCAAGCCTGTCTTTTATCCGCGATGCCGCGGCTCGCCGCGGGAGAGCCGGTCACGGCGGTGGCACTCGACCTCGGTTACGAAAACCCCGCAGCCTTCACGACCATGTTCAAGCGCGCGTTCGGCAGTCCGCCGCTGGCCTATTTGGGCATACGGCGAAGCGTCTCGCGCTGATATGTGTTGGCAGGGTTCGCGCGCGAAACTCAGCCAAACCCAATCTCCAGCCCCGGCAGGTCGAGCCCGTGCACTTCCGAGCGCCAGGTCTCGCCTGGCATCACGACGAAAGCCTTCGTCACCGTACCTGTCGTGATGATTTCGCCGGCCGCGACCGGTACGTTCTGCGGGTCGTCCTGCAACAGATCGATGAGATGCTTCATCGCGAACAGGGGGCCGTCGAGTACGTTCCGCGCATGGCCTTTGTCGACGAGTTCACCGTTGCGATAGAGTGAAATCTCGAAATCGGAGAGTGCCTGAAGCCACGCCGCGCGGTCCTCGATCTTCACGCGGGGCCCGAGATAATAGGCGCCGTGCAGGCCGTTGTTCGCGACCGTATCGGGTGCCGAGAATTTCCATTCCGGGTAATGCGACTGCACGATTTCGAAGCCGTGCGCGGCCCAGTCGATGCACTCTAGGATCTGCGCGGGCGACATGCCGGCTTCCGGTGCGCGTCCGAAGCCGAAGGCGATTTCCGGCTCGATGCGTGGCTCCGCGAATTTCGAGAGGCTCACTTTCCGCGCGGCGGTGAAGTCATGCAGCGTGGTGTCATAGATATAGCCCCAGATCGGCGCGAAGACCTTGTATTCGTCCCAGATCGTGCGGTTGGTGAAGCCGATCTTGCGGCCTTTGACGCGTTCGCCGCGCGCCTCGCGCCGCCGCCGCATTTCCGCGATGACGCCGTAAGCCTGCGGCATCTCGATTCCCGAAAACGGGACGAGCGGTTTCTGGTGGTCGATGGCATCGAGGATTTCTGCGGCCTTTGCGGTGGTTTCGATGGTGCTCATTGCGCTATGGTCTGCCTCGCGTTTGCCGGTGTTGACAGGGCTTCGCTTTCGTAGCCCCATCCCGGCCAATTTCGAACGAGCCAGTTTCGAACAAGCCAAGTGAGAGAGACAAGATGTATCCGGACGTTTCCCTGCATATCAACGGCCAGTGGACCAAAGGCGCGGAAGGCAAGAGCGAGCCGATCCTGAACCCGGCTACTGGCGAGAAGATCGGCACGCTCGCGCATGCGACCAAGCCTGATCTCGACATGGCGTTGCAGGCGGCCGACGACGGCTTCAAGGTCTGGAAGAAGACGCCGGCCGATACCCGCTACAAGACGCTGCGCAAGGCCGCCGAGATCATCCGCTCGCGCGCCGACGACATCGCGAAAATCATGGTGATGGAGCAGGGCAAGCCGCTTGCCGAAGCCAAGCTTGAGACGATGCTGGCCGGCGACATCATGGACTGGTTCGCGGAAGAGGCGCGCCGCACCTATGGCCGCGTGATCCCGGCGCGCGGCGAGAACATCTGGCAACTCGTGGTGAAGGAGCCGGTCGGTCCGGTTGCGGCCTTCACGCCGTGGAATTTCCCGATCAATCAGGCGGTGCGCAAATGCTCGGCCGCGATTGCCGCGGGCTGCTCGATCATTCTCAAG
>CAUJKG010000419.1 GCA_963205465.1 Pseudomonadota bacterium
CCAATGCGCCGCCCTTTCCTTGCCGCCTTCGCGCGCCCATATTGGCGCTATGCCCAAAACTCCCAAGTCCAAGGCCGGTAAGGCCGAAAAGCCCTACCGCACCGCCCGCGGCGTCAGCCATGGCATGGCGGAACGGCCGCAGCTCGGCTTCGAGCCCGCGCCGGCATTGGCCCCCGTGGTGGACCCGGAACTCGCGCGCGCCGCCGGTTTCGAGAAGCCGCAGGACGAGGCGGATTTCCGGCCCGCGCTGGGTTCCTCCAAGAGCGCCGACGCGCTGACCGACCTGATCGCCAAAGGCCGTCCCGAGATCAACAACACCGCCTGGATGCCGCATCGCCCCGAACGCCCGGCGAAGTCCGAGGGCGGCATCAAATTCAAGCTCGTTTCCGAATTCGCGCCCGCCGGCGACCAGCCCACCGCGATCGAGGAACTGGTAAAAGGCGTGAACGAAAACGAGCGCACGCAGGTGCTGCTCGGCGTCACCGGCTCCGGCAAGACCTTCACCATGGCGCAGGTGATCGAGCGCACGCAGCGCCCGGCCCTGATCTTGGCTCCGAACAAGACGCTCGCCGCGCAACTCTATGGCGAGTTCAAGAACTTCTTCCCGGAGAACGCGGTCGAGTATTTCGTGTCCTATTACGACTACTACCAGCCGGAAGCCTATGTCCCGCGCACGGACACTTATATCGAGAAGGATTCCGCAATCAACGAGCAGATCGACCGCATGCGCCACTCGGCGACCCGCGCGCTGCTCGAGCGCGATGACGTCATCATCGTCGCCTCGGTGTCGTGCATTTACGGCATCGGCTCGGTCGAGACCTATTCGCGCATGACCTTCGACATCAAGAAGGGCGCGAAGCTGGACCAGCGCCAGATCATCGCCGATCTGGTCGCGCTGCAGTATCGCCGTACCGACATGGATTTCGCGCGCGGCAGCTTCCGCGTGCGCGGCGACGTCATCGAAATCTTCCCGGCGCACTACGAGGACCGGGCCTGGCGCGTTTCGCTGTTCGGCGACGACGTGGAAGCGATCCACGAATTCGACCCGCTCACGGGCCAGAAACACAACGAGCTTGAATTCATCAAGATCTATGCGAACTCGCATTACGTCACGCCGCGCCCGACGCTCAATCAGGCGATCGAAGGCATCAAGCTCGAACTGAAAAGCCGTTTGAAGGAACTGCTCGACGCCGGGCGTCTGCTCGAAGCGCAGCGGCTCGAACAGCGCACCACCTTCGATCTGGAGATGATGATGGCGACCGGGGCCTGCGCCGGCATCGAGAATTATTCGCGCTGGCTCACCGGCCGCAATCCCGGCGAGCCGCCGCCGACGCTGTTCGAATACGTGCCGGATAACGCCATCATCTTCGTGGACGAAAGCCACGTCACCGTGCCGCAGATCGGCGGCATGTATCGCGGCGACTTCCGCCGCAAGGCGACGCTCGCCGAATACGGCTTCCGCCTGCCCTCCTGCATGGACAACCGCCCGCTCCGCTTCGAGGAATGGGACGCGATGCGCCCGCAGACCGTCGCGGTTTCCGCGACGCCGGGCGGCTGGGAACTCGGCCAGACGCAGGGCGTGTTCGCGGAGCAGGTGATACGCCCGACCGGCCTCACCGATCCCGATATCGAAATCCGCCCCGCACGCACGCAGGTCGACGACCTGCTCGGCGAAGTGCGCGAGACCGCGAAGCGCGGCTATCGCACGCTTGTCACCACGCTGACCAAGCGCATGGCCGAAGACCTCACCGAATACCTGCACGAGCAGGGCGTGCGCGTGCGCTACATGCATTCGGACATCGACACCATCGAGCGCATCGAGATCATCCGCGATCTGCGGCTCGGCGCATTCGACGTGCTGATCGGCATCAATCTGTTGCGCGAGGGCCTCGACATTCCCGAGTGCGGGCTGGTCGCGATTCTGGACGCCGACAAGGAAGGCTTCCTGCGCTCGGAGACCTCGCTGGTGCAGACCATCGGCCGCGCCGCGCGCAACGTGGACGGCCGCGTGATCCTCTATGCCGACAACGAGACCGGCTCGATGCAGCGCGCGATCGCGGAGACCAACCGCCGCCGCGCCAAGCAGGAGGAATACAACGCCGAAAACGGCATCACACCGGAGAGCGTGAAGAAGCAGATCGGCGACATCATGGGCTCGATCTACGAGCGCGACCGCGTGACGGTGGATGCGGGCTTCGCCGAGGACATCGCGACCTATGGGCATAATTTCGAGGCGGTGCTGGCCGATCTCGAAAAACAGATGAAGGAAGCCGCCGCCGATTTGAACTTCGAGGAAGCAGCTAGACTGCGCGACGTACTCAAGCGCCTGCGCGAGGTTGAACTCGCTTTTGTCGACGACCCGACCCAAAAAATGGCCGCGAAGGCGGAGTCTTACGCAGGCCAGAAAAAATTCGGCGCGCCGTTACCCACGGGCCGCAAACCCGCCTCGACCGCGGGCCGCGGCGGGACAAGGGCGTTTAAGAGGAAGGGGAGGTAGTCGCTAAAGCAATCACATGAAACGCACTATTCTTTGCCTCGCTCTTCTCGTTCTAGCCTCCCCCTCGTTGACACAAGAGGCGTTCAAGCCGGATTCGATCCCATTCAGGGCGGGGCAAGTCCTGCGCTATCGCGCGGCAGAAGAGATTCCCGCACAGCTTAAGGCCGGCATCGCAAGACACTGCCGCCTCCCCGGAGATAGAACGCTGAAAGAACTGCCGATCGTGCTGGTGCCGCAGCACCCGGCATTCGCGATCGTTCCCTGCGAAGGCGGCTCGGGCTATGTGACAAAAATTTTCGCCTTCGAGCGCTCTTTAGGCCAAGCGCCTGTCCTCATTCGCCTGCCGGTGATCGACGAGCCCGCAGGCTTCATCACGCACAACGAATGGGCGGGCTGGCACGAGTGGGACGCCGAACGCAGCGTGCTCATCGGCACAACCGTCAACGACTCTTACCCGCAAGTGCAGTATCGTCACCACTATCGAAATCTCTGGTACGGATTTAATCTTTTCAAGGTAGAAGTGCGCTTTCTTAAAATGCCGGGGTCAGAAAATTCCACTCCGTGGCAGCCGCTTTGGGATGCACAGGACTGGCCCAAGGCAAAGCGTTGAATATTCCAACTCGTCGCGGCCGGCTATGACAAAGGGAATTGTCATTCCGGACGCGCGCTTTTT
>CAUJKG010000420.1 GCA_963205465.1 Pseudomonadota bacterium
GAGCGCATGCGGTTCATCACGTCGCGCACCAGCGGCACGTGCGAACCGGACAGGATCGAAAGACCAACCACGTGCACGCCTTCCTCGAGCGCGGCGTTGACGATCTCGGCGGGCGTTAAGCGGATGCCCTCATAGACCACCTCCATGCCGGCATCGCGCGCGCGCACCGCAATCTGCTCCGCACCGTTCGAGTGGCCGTCGAGGCCCGGCTTGCCGACCAGAAACTTCAAGCGCCGCCCGAGCTTCTTCGAAACTTTCTCGACTTCGCCGCGCACTTCTTCGAGGCCCGCGGCCCCGGCACGCGCCGAGCGCCCGACGCCGGTCGGTGCGCGATACTCGCCGAATACGTCGCGCAGCATGGAGCCCCATTCGCCGGTGGTGACGCCCGCTTTCGCCGCCTCGATCGAAGACGGCATGATGTTGGTGCCTTCGGATGCCGCGCGGCGCAGCGCGTCGAGCGCGGCACGAACCTTCTTATCGTCGCGCTGTTCGCGCCAGGCTTGCAGGCGTTCGATCTGCTCCTTTTCGACATGCTCCGGCACGGTCATGATCGCGCCGTCGCCGGTAGTGAGCGGAGACGGCTCGGTCTCGACGAAGCGATTGACGCCGACCACGGTCTGCTCGCCGCGCTCGATCGCCTCCAAGCGTTTCGTATTCGACTCCACGAGCTTCTGCTTCATGTAGCTGGATTCGACGGCGGCCACCGCCCCGCCCATTTCCTCGATCCGCGCGAGTTCCTCGCGTGCTTCGGTTTTCAATTCCTCGACCTTGCGTTCGATTTCCTTCGAACCGTCGAAGATGTCGCCGAAATCCAGGAGGTCCGTCTCGAAGGCCACGATCTGCTGCATGCGGATCGACCATTGCTGGTCCCACGGCCGCGGCAGGCCGAGCGCCTCGTTCCATGCCGGCAGTTGCACCGCGCGGGCACGGGCATTCTTGGAGAGTGTGACCGCGAGCATTTCGAGCAAAATGCGATAGACGTTGTTCTCGGGCTGCTGCTCGGTGAGGCCGAGCGAATTCACCTGCACGCCGTAGCGGAAGCGGCGGTGCTTTTCGTTGGTGACACCGTAACGATCGCGCGTGATCTCGTCCCAGAGTTCGGTGAAGGCGCGCATCTTGCAGAGTTCGGTGATGAAACGGAGCCCCGCATTCACGAAGAAGGAAATCCGGCCCACGACTTCGCCGAAATCCTTTTCCTCGATGCCGCCGGAGGCTTTCACGCCATCGAGCACCGCAATCGCGGTCGCAAGCGCATAAGCAAGCTCCTGCACCGGTGTCGCGCCCGCTTCCTGCAGATGATAGGAGCAGACATTCATCGGGTTCCACTTCGGAACCTCGCGCGTCGTATAAAGGATAGTATCCTTGATGAGACGCATCGAAGGTGCGGGCGGGAACACGTAGGTGCCGCGCGAAAGATATTCCTTGATGATGTCGTTCTGCGTCGTGCCCGAAAGCGCGGTTTTCGGCGCGCCGGTTTCCTCGGCAAGCGCTACATAAAGCGACAGCAGCCAGGCGGCGGTCGCATTGATCGTCATCGACGTATTCATCGAGCCGAGCGGAATGCCGTCGAAAAGGGTACGCATGTCACCCAGATGCGAAATCGGCACGCCGACCTTGCCGACCTCACCACGGGCGAGCACGTGATCGGAATCGTATCCGGTCTGCGTCGGCAGATCGAAGGCGACGGAGAGACCGGTCTGTCCCTTGGCAAGGTTCGAGCGATAGAGCTTGTTGGACTCGGCCGCCGTTGAATGGCCCGCATAAGTACGGATCAGCCACGGTGCCTCCTTCGGCTTCGAGAAACCCGGATTGCCACCCTTTTTGTCCGACATTGGCTATGCCCCTACTGCCGCCGTCCATGAAAACGGCATGACAGCTTTTTCCTGCAATGCAGCATAAATCCTAGCATGACCATGTCGATCACGGAAAATCGATGGTCACGAGGCCTCGCCGCACTAGACCCTGACGCTGCTGCGCGGCAATGTGCGGCGGTAAAAACATGCGGGTCCAAGCCCCGGCCCGAACCGGCGGCGACCCACCAGAGCGGAGAGCAGACTATGTGGTTCAGAGGAGCACTCTTGGCCTTGGGCGTTGCGCTGGCCTTTATTTCGCCTACCAAAGCCGTACAGGCGCAGGAAATTACGTTCGAGATCACCAACGATTTCCGTCGCGACATTCAGGTAGAATTCTATTCGCAGAACCGCCGGCACGCCTGGCCGGGCGGCAATCGCGCCTACAACCTCAACAGGGGCGATACGCAGACGTACCGGCTGGCCTGCCAGCGCGGCGAAAAGGTCTGCTATGGCGGCTGGGTGAAGGGTGACGCGCGCACATATTGGGGCGTGGGCCTGAATGGCAAATATTCTTGCGATTCCTGCTGCCAGATTTGTGGGCAGGGAAATCTGCGCAAGACCTTGAACTGATCCTGTCCGATCGGTTCGCAAGGAAAAGCCGGCAGGCCGTCCTGCCGGCTTTTTTATTTTCGGAGATAAAAGTTGATCGGCATTGTGCACGCTACTGCTCTCGACGCCGCGTCCGCAAAGAATAGTCTCCCGCCCGCCGCATGGTGCGGCACGAAAGTGGAGAGTGCGATGGGTTTTAAGCGTGCTTTGCTCACGCTGGGGGTAGCGCTCATGATGCCGGTCGCGACGTTCGCGGCCGCTCAAGACATTACCTTCACGATCAACAACGAGAACAGCAACGACATCCAGATCGAGTTCTATTCGCAGAACCGTAATCATGCGTGGCCCGGCGGCAATCAGGCTTACAACCTGAGCGCGGGCGAATCGAACGCCTACAAGCTGGCTTGCCGTTCCGGCGAGAAGATCTGTTACGGCGCCTGGGTGAAGGGCAACTCCAACACCTATTGGGGTGTCGGTCTGAACGGAAAATATTCTTGCGATTCCTGCTGCCAGGTTTGCGGCGACGGCAACCTGGAAAAGACGTTGCAGTAAAAGACCCGGAAATCAGAACGCGTAAAGCGCAACGAAAAAGCCGGCGAGAATCTCTCGCCGGCTTTTCTTGTTTGCGTTTCCGTCGGTCAGGCCCGTTTCACAAGCCCGATGATGAAAAGCAAAATGACCGCGCCGATCGTCGACGCAATGATCGCGCCGACAATGCCGACCGGCAGACCGACCCCAAGACGCGGGAACAGCCAGCTCGCAATCGCGGCGCCGACGATACCTACGATGATGTTGCCGATCAGTCCGAAGCCGAATCCCTTCATGATCACGCCGGCAAGCCAGCCGGCAATCGCGCCGACGATCAGAAGAACAATGATACTTTCAAACGGCATAACCCCCGTCCTCCATTGCTTGGCGGTAACCCCGCCGGTTGGTTTCGCCCATTTTCGCAGGGCGGCATGACCGTCCCACGAATCTCGCATTAGACGAAAGAATAATACGCCGGTTTCGCGCTACGGCGCGAGGGGGCTCAAACGGTAGTGGAAAACCTCTTCGCGCGGCGGCGTTCAGCGCAATATGAGCCGGCGCCACACCATCGCAGCAACGATTGCCGAGGCGAACAGCCCTACCGGCAGCTTTACGAAGGGAAAGACGGCGATCAGGAGCATCGCGACCACGATGCCCGCGATTTCGTAGCGGAGGAACCCGCGCTTCATCGCCAGGCCGATCAGAAATGCCATGGGGATCGTGATCGTCACCATGTCGTAGAGATAGATATAGGGCGTCGCCAGCAAGACGCCGACGCCCAGCGCTGCCGCCTTGAGTTCGAACGGGCGCGCCGGGCTTTTCCAAATTTGCCAGATCGCAAAAGCAATCGCCGCACTGAGCACCCCTTGCCCGCTCCAGGCCAGCCATTCCGGCGAACCGAGCGTTCGCAACAACGCGAACACGCTCTGCATCTTTTCGATCTCGGCCTGCCCTTCGGAGAGAAACGTCTGCGACGTCACCGGCAGCCAGCGCAGAAACGCAAACCAGGGCTCGATCCCGAACGCTGCGATCGACACCAGCGTCAGGAACAAAGCCGTGATCCCCGCGGTGACGAAGGCGCGCCAATGCCCGCCCGCGGCCAGCGCAATCGGAAAGAGAATACCGAAATGCGGTTTGTAGGTGAGAATGCCGAGGCAGATTCCGGCGAGCACCGGCCGCTTTTCGAGAAACGCGAGCGTGAATCCGATCAGCGCTGCGGTGAGAAATCCGTTCTGGCCGACGAGCACGTTTGCGACCAGCGCGGGCGCACCTAGCGCGAGTAGATAGCCGGCGCGGCTTCCCGTGCTCGCGCGGACCGCAGCCAGGAAAGGCGGAAATGAAACCGCCGACCATCCCGCATGCGCCACCGCATAAGGCAGCATGGCCAGTGCAGCGGCGACGAACAGGTAGAACGGCGGATAGTGCCAGCCGTAATAGCCCTTGAAGTCGTAGCCGAGCACCGCGATTTCCATTTCCCGGTGCGTTGGCCAGTCATAGGCGCTGGCCGGCGCACCCGAGAGCACGAACTTTCCCGCGGCATAGACGTTGAGAAAATCGGTTGAGGTGAGCTGCCCGTCCAGCTCCCAGAGGAAACTGCCGGTAAACAGCGCCGTGACGAGCCAGACCACATTGGCCACGCAGAACGCGAAGCAAACCAGTTCGAGCGGCTTCGGCAGTACCGCTCCCTTTCGTGTTGACGTCGCGTCACTCTCAAACATGGGCCGAAACTATCCATCCGCGCTTGCCGAACATTTAAGGATTTTGCTCCGCCAAAAGTGCCGTTGCGCTGCAACATCCTTTCGGTCATGCTCGCCGTCATTCAATCGAGACATTTTCTTTTCGGAGTAGTCATGTCCGCGGTCACAAAATTACACACGGGCCCCAAGGACCTTTACGAGATCGGCGAGATTCCGCCGCTCGGGCACGTTCCGTCGAAGATGTATGCTTGGGCGATCCGCCGCGAGCGCCATGGTCCGCCCGAGCAGTCCATGCAGATCGAGGTGGTGCCGACCTGGACCGTGGGCGACGAGGACGTGCTCGTTCTCGTGATGGCTGCGGGCGTGAATTACAACGGCGTCTGGGCCGGTCTCGGCCAGCCGATCTCCCCCTTCGATGTGCATAAGCAGCCATTCCATGTCGCGGGCTCGGATGCCTCCGGCATCGTCTGGGCAATCGGCGCCAAGGTGAAGCGCTGGAAGGTCGGCGATGAAGTCATCGTCCACTGCAACCAGGACGACGGCGACGACGAGGAATGCAACGGCGGCGATCCGATGTTCTCGCCCTCGCAGCGCATCTGGGGCTACGAGACCCCGGACGGTTCGTTTGCGCAATTCTGCCGCGTGCAGTCGCGCCAATTGATGCCGCGTCCGCAACATCTGACCTGGGAAGAGTCGGCCTGCTACACGCTGACGCTGGCGACCGCCTATCGCATGTTGTTCGGCCACGCGCCGCATACGATCAAGCCGGGTGACAACGTGCTGATCTGGGGCGCGTCCGGGGGCCTTGGCGTGTTCGGCGTGCAGCTTGCCGCGGCGAGCGGTGCGCATCCGATCGGCATCATCTCGGACAACGACAAGAAGGATTATGTGCTGGGCTTGGGCGCCAAAGGCGTCATCAACCGCAAGGATTTCAAGTGCTGGGGCCAGATGCCGACGGTGAACACGCCCGAATATAACGAGTGGGTGAAGGAAGCCCGCAAGTTCGGCAAGGCGATCTGGGACATCACCGGCAAGAAGGACGTCGATATCGTCTTCGAACATCCCGGCGAGCAGACCTTTCCCGTCTCGTGTCTCGTCGTGAAGCGCGGCGGCATGGTCGTATTCTGCGCCGGCACCACCGGCTTCAACCTGACCTTCGACGCACGCTATGTCTGGATGCGCCAGAAGCGTATTCAGGGCTCGCATTTCGCGCACCTGAAACAGGCCGCGGCCGCGAACCAGTTCGTGCTCGACCGCCGCGTCGATCCCTGCATGAGCGAAGTGCTGGGCTGGAAAGAGATTCCGGCCGCACACACCAAGATGTGGAAGAACCAGCACAAGCCCGGCAACATGGCGGTGCTCGTGAACGCGCAGCGGCCCGGCATGCGCACCTTCGACGATGTGATCGAGGCGTCGGGGCGCTAATCGCGCCTGCCGCCTTGTCGAACCCGCCGTCCTATCTTCATCGCGCGTCGCTGATCGGCGGCGAACGGGACTTCGTCGCCCATGGCAACCGCCTCGCCTGCCACGCAGGCGGCTCGTTCCGCGCGATCGTCTATGCCGAGATGCGCCGGATCCGGGTCACCCGGATCGTGGCAAGCCGTCACCTGCCATCGCATTGGCGCTGCGTGGTAACGCCCAAGCGCGGACGCGGCATGACCTTCACCAGTCTTCACATTGAAAGCGCGAAAGCGCCGGTTGAAGATCGCGCGCAGGCCATGCAAGCGTTTACGGCGGAGTTGCTGCAACGTGCCGCACGAAAAAACCCATCGATCGATTTTGTCAGCGGCAAGCCTTTGCTGATCTGCCTGCTCTGGCTCGCAGCCTATCTCGCGCTGCTCGGCTTCATCGGCCTTGGCGCCTATATTTTCGTGATTGCGTTGCTCGGCACGCAGGCGATCATCTCGAGCATTCTCGCCTTTCTTGCTGGAGCAGGCCTCGTCGCAGCCACGGCAATCCCGCTGCTGGGGTGGGTCAGGAACAACTGGCCCGCGCGATTCGATCCCCTTGCCGGCACGCCGCAATCCTGACCCTTCGCGGGATCAATCGGACGCCCTGCCGACCTTGGTTTTTTCCGGTTCCTTCTGAATCGCGGGCGCATAGCGCCTGTCCTTGATCGCCGCGTTCAACTCGCCGCCATAGATGAAGATCGAGGCGGTCGTATAAAGAAACACCAGCGCGATCATCACGGAAGCAAGACCGGCATAGGTCGTGACGTAATTGTAGGAGAAGCGGCCGAGGTAATAGCCGAAGGCAGCACCCGCGATCAGCCACAGGACCAGGGTCACGATCACGCCCGGCGCGACCTCGCTCAGCGTCCGCCTTCCCGCAGGCAGCCACATATGCACGACGAGAAGTGCCACCACGAGCACGGCCGACGCGGTCGCGTAACGCACGAAGGCCGCAACACCGCGAAACGGCTCCAGCGCCGGCACATACATCACCGCCCCGGCCCAGATCAGCGGCCACAGCACGACGAGGAAAGAGAGCGCGAGCAGTCCGGCCGCGCCGACCAGCACATAACCGATCGATTCCAGCCGCAGCCACCAGAAATGTCGCTGCTCCCCGACATCGTAAGCGCGGTTCAACCCGATCCGCAGGCTCTCAATCCCGCTCGAAGAGAAATAGATCGCAAGCGCGATGCCGAAGGTCAGCGCGTCGGTGCGGACATTCGTCAGCACGTCATGAATTTCGCGCGCAATCGGCCCGGCGACTTCCTTGGGCCAGGTGTCGAGGAGCAACTGCGCGGTGTTGTCGGCGAGTTCCTTGGAACCGAAAAAAGCGGCCAGCGACGTCACGAAGATCATGAAGGGAAACAGCGCCATCAGCCCTGACAGCGCGATGTGACTCGCGATCGCCCAGCCATCGTCGTCGTTGAAGCGCCAGAAGGCGTCGATTGCGATCCTGAACGGTTTGAGCAAAGGGGAACTCCGGAAGGAAGAACCCTTCAAATCGCCATTCGAATCCGAAAACGCAAGCCTGCTCGGAAACCGCGGTCAGGCTGCACGAACGGCATGGAGGAAATCGCGGATTGCCGTATCCAGCTTTTCGGCTTCGCCGCCGAGCGCGACCGCAAGTCCCGCCACTTCGCTTGCCGTTGCCGTCGCGCCGGTCGCAGCCGACTGCACCGATTTCATCGCCCCCGCGCCGGCATCAGCATCGCTCGATGCACGCCCCACGTTCTCCGCGATGGATACCACGGCCGCATTCTGCTCTTCGATCGCGGACGCGATGGAGGAGGCAATCGCCGACATTTCCTCGATGACGGTCGAGACCGTATCGATCGCGGTTGCGGCGTCTCCCGAGGCTTCCTGAATCGAACCGATCTGATGCGCGATGTCTTCGGTCGCGCGCGCAGTTTGCGCGGCGAGCGATTTCACTTCCTGCGCCACCACCGCGAAGCCCTTGCCGGCATCGCCCGCGCGGGCGGCTTCGATGGTCGCATTGAGCGCGAGCAGATTCGTCTGCGCGGCAATCGACTGAATGAGCCCGACGACTTCGCCGATCCTGGACGCGGCGTCGCCCAGGTTGCGCATGATCGCAACCGAACGTTGCGCTTCGGCAACCGCACGGTTCGCGACTTCGGTCGAAGTGGAGGTCTGATGCGCGACTTCCGAAACTGAAGCCGAAAGCTGTTCGGTAGCGACCGCCGCCTGCGCCACGTTCGCAGAAGCCGCACCCGCGGCCTGTCCGGCACGGACGGCTTCGGCGTCCACGTTCCCCGCAGTCGCTTCGAGACGGTCTGCGGCCGAAGTCAAAGCCTGGGAAGCGTTGCGCACGGCACCAAGGCCGGAACTCGCACGCTCTCCGAACTTCTGGATCAGTTCCTCGACCACGCGAACGCGGCGCTCGCGCTGGTCCGTGGCGTCGGCCTGCTCGCCTTCCAGCCGCCTGCGCTCGTGAACATTGTCACGGAATACGACGACGGTACGCGCCATGGCGCCGATCTCGTCGCGCGACGTGACCGCCGGAATTTCCGCAACCGTTTCACCGCCGGCAAGTTTGCGCATCGCTTCCGACAATCCCTGCAAGGGCCGCGTGATGCTGAGACCGATCAGCCAGTTCAGCGCCAGCCCCAACAGAATCACGGCAATACCGATACTGATGATGACGTTTCGGGTGCGATTCTGCGACGCTTCGAGCGCATAGGCGGCAGAAGACTGCAACTGCTTGGCGTGCATGATGATATTGTCGGTCGCGGATTGCATATCGACCGTCGCGTTCTGGATCACCGTCGATTGCGTAGCGACCACCCGCATCTGGGAAATCCAGTCGCCGAACTCGTCGCGATATTTCTGGACTGCGGCTTCGATATCGTTCTGCAGCGCCTTTGCCAGCGCTGATTTCTCGAGATAGCCGGAGAGAGTCGCAAGTTCTCCGTAAATCTTGTAGGTCGCGCCAAGATCGGACGAGAGGATGAACTCCATCTCGTAGCGGCGAAGCTGCGAGAGGGTTGCGAGCAGCCGAAGCGAGTCGAGTTCAGACATCTTCGCGACATCGCCGGTAATCAGTTGCTCGACTTTATTGGCGGCTTCGGCGAAGCGCCCGCGGATACCCTGATTTTCCTGAAAGCCGAGTTCGGTTTTGGCTTTGGTCAGATATTCGAAATTGGAGCGCAGGATCGTGAGCGAACGGCGCAGGCTTGCAATCGTCTGCTTGTCGCGCTGCTCGGCATATTTCTCGATCGTCGTCATGTTCTCGATCGCGATACTGAGCTGATCGTAGAACGCCTGTTTCCTGGTGCTGTCCTGACCCGCGACATAATCGTTGACGGCGACGCGCAGAGCGGAAATGGCGCTATTGAACTCCCGGCTCGCATTCGCAAGATCGCTGGAGTTCTGCACCGTCTCGAAGGCGGCGGCGACGTTGCGCTCGCCGTTGGCGAAGAACATGCCGATGACACCGAGCCCGATGACCGGAATGATCGCAAGAATGAAAACGCGTGCGCGGACCGAAAGCGCAGGCATCCGGCGCAGCACGAGCGTGGCGAGTTGCGGCAATTTCATTCCCAGCCCCTGGGTAGTTTCATGCACAAAAGCCCGCCCGGAAATTCCTGCGGAAAGCCTGCGCCGACCTAAAACCGCGTCAGTTAAGCCTTCGGATGGTTAACAGGCGGTTGCCGCTTGCTTTTGTGCGATGCACCAATAAAGTGCACGGGCTCAAACGACCGGAAACCGATCATGACCGAGACCGCCGCCCGCGCAGCACCTGCCGGCACAAACCTGTTGCCTCTCCTTCTGGAGGCAAGCGACTCCGTGCAGGCCTTGCTGGTGGAGGCTGCCGCCTCGGTCCGCGCCAGGATCGCCGAAGGCGGCAAGATTTCCGCTGCAGCGCTCGAACGCGAACAGCACGCCGCGCACGGCTATGCTTGGCTCGCCACCTATGTGGAATCGATCCGGCAGCTTGCCGCCTATACCGGACGCATGATCGAGGCCGGCCGCTTCGGCGAGATCGAGGAACTGCTCGTGCGCGTCGGTGCCGGCGAGTATCTCGCGCAGATTTTCGGCGGCATTCCGATGAGCCAGGGCGAAATGGTCCGGCTCTCTTCGCTGGGTCTGCCCGGACAAAAGGCTACCGCGCGGATGACGCCGGCGGTGCACGAGTTAATCGCCGGCAACAATGCAGAGACCCGCGCAGTGCTGGCGCAGGCAATTGCGAAGGCCCAGGGCTCGCTCACCATCGGCGACGCCGGCCTCGACGAAACACTTGATGCGATGCGCGCCGAGATGCACCGCTTCGCCGAGAGCGAAGTGGCGCCTTATGCGCACGAATGGCATCTGCATAACCAATACATTCCGATGGAAATCATCACGAAGATGGCCGAACTCGGCGTCTTCGGTCTTACGATTCCTGAAGAATTCGGCGGCCTCGGGCTCGGCAAGGAGTCTATGGTTCTGGTGTCCGAAGAACTCTCGCGCGCCTGGATTGGTGTCGGCTCGCTCGGCACCCGCTCGGAGATCGCAGCAGAATTGATTCTCGGCGGCGGCACCGAAGAACAGAAGAAGAAGTGGCTGCCGAAGATTGCCAGCGGAGAAGTTTTGCCGACCGCGGTATTCACCGAACCGAACACCGGCTCGGATCTCGCGTCGCTCAAAACACGGGCAGAGAAGCACGGCGACACGTACAAAGTGTTCGGCAACAAGACTTGGATCACGCATCCGGTTCGCGCAGACCTCATGACGCTGCTCTGCCGCACCAGGCCAGAAGAGAAGGGCTATCAAGGGCTTTCCATTCTGCTCGCGGAAAAGCCGCGCGGCGATGACGAGAACCCTTTTCCTGCCGAAGGCATGAGCGGCGGCGAGATCGAAGTGATCGGCTATCGCGGCATGAAGGAATTCGAAATCGGCTTCGACGGTTTCGAAGTGAAAGTGGAAAATCTGCTCGGCGGCGTGGAAGGCAACGGCTTCAAGCAATTGATGCAAACCTTCGAGGCTGCACGGATCCAGACCGCTGCGCGCGCAATCGGTGTCGCACAATGCGCGATGGAGCTGGGGCTTCGCTATGCGCATGAGCGCATCCAATTCGGCAAGCCGCTGTATTCGTTTCCGCGCGTTTCCGACAAGATCGTGAGCATGGCGGCGGAAATCCTAATCGCCCGTCAGCTCACCTATCATGCCGCACGCGAGAAAGACTCCGGCCGCCGCTGCGACCTCGAAGCAGGCATGGCGAAGTTGCTTGCCGCGCGTATCGCCTGGGCATCGGCCGACAACGCGCTGCAAATCCACGGCGGCAACGGCTTTGCGATGGAATACCCCGTTTCGCGCGTGCTCGCCGACGCCCGCATCCTGTCGATCTTTGAGGGCGCGGCAGAAATTCAGGCCCAGGTCATCGCACGCCGCCTGCTCGACGGCACGAACTAGCAAAGCCGCGTGAGGCGTATGGGTTGCTCTTCATGCGGCCGATGGGCAGTTTTGACCATACGCAAAGCCGTTCGCACCCACTTGCAGTATGAATTTCTTTGCAGACGCGTCGCTTCGAAACAGCTTTTTCGGGAAACTCCTTCGGCGCTACTGCGTTGAGCTCTATTGCAACGGCAATCGGCGGAGGATTCCTTGGCCAAGTTGAAACTAGATAATGGTGCGTGGGTCGTGGTTTGCGACGGCGCGAAGGCGCTCATCTTTGAAAATGCCGGCGACAAGGAATATCCCGACCTTCGTACGCGCGAAGTCTTCGAACACGACAATCCTCCGACTTCCGAGCAAGGCACCGACCGGCCCGGCCGCTCGCACTCTTCGGTGGGGCCCGGCCGCAGCGCGGTAGGTCAGACCGACTGGCACGATCAGGCCGAGGCGAAATTCCTGAAGGACATTGCTGAGAAGCTTCATCTCGCCGTGCATGGCGGCAAGACCAAGGCCCTCGTGATCGTGGCGCCGCCGCGCGCGCTCGGCATGATCCGCGAACATTACACGCCTGCAATCAAGCAGGCGCTGCAAACCGAGATCGACAAGGATCTCGTGAAGATGCCGGCCGATCAGATCGAGAAGCATCTAATGAACGGACCCAAGTGAAACCGGCGCTACGCCTCGCCGCGGCTTTTGCGCTGTGTTTTGCCGTCGCGGCTCTTGGCGGTCTCGCGACGGCGCCGAAGATCGCGACCTGGTATGCGGCGTTGAATAAGCCGTCTTTCACGCCGCCGAACTACGTTTTCCCTATTGCGTGGAATATTCTCTACGCCCTGATGACGATTTCGTTGTGGCGGCTGTGGCAGGCTGGCGAAAGTGAAATGCGCAATCGTGCGATTACACTTTTTCTGTTGCAGCTTGCGGTCAATCTCGCCTGGTCGTGGATTTTCTTCGGCGCGGAATCGATCCGCGGCGGGTTAGCCGTGATCCTCGCGCTCGACGCACTCGTGATCTGGACGATCTACGCCGCATGGCAGACCGACAGAATTGCCGCAGCACTCCTCCTGCCCTATCTACTCTGGATAGGCTACGCTACAGCGCTCAATGCCGGGATCGTTCGGCTGAATACGTGAAGCCCAGGAGCGGGTGCCAATGACCGCCTTTCTCACCACCATCGCCGTGCCGGTCGCACTGATGGCCGTTGCCGTCGTGCTGGTGCTCGGGCTCTGGAACATGATGAAAGGCGGCTCGAGCAACACCTCGCAGAAGCTGATGCGCATGCGTGTGCTCCTGCAGGCCATTGCGATCGCGCTCGTGATGTTCACGCTATGGGTGCTCGGCCGATAGTTTCGGTGCAGCGCGGAAATAGGGTACAGTAGCTTCCTGTCTCGGGAGGCTTTGCGCTTTGGTAGTTCTGAACCGCATTTATACGAAGACCGGCGACGATGGCACGACCGCGCTCGGCTCCGGCGAGCGCCGGCTGAAATCGGATCTGCGCATCGAAGCCTACGGCACGGTCGATGAAACCAACGCTGCGATCGGCATCGCGCGGCTGCATTTGAAAAACGAGCCCGAGGTCGATGTGATCATGAGCCGGGTGCAGAACGACCTCTTCGATCTCGGCGCCGACTTCGCCGTCCCGGAAACCGAAGGCGCGCCGAAAGAACGGCTTCGCGTGGTCGAGGCGCAGGTCACCCGCCTTGAAACCGAGATCGACCAGCTCAATGCTTCACTGAAGCCGCTCCGCTCCTTCATCTTGCCGGGCGGCGAACCTTCAGCGGCTTTCCTGCATCAGGGGCGCACGATCTGCCGCCGCGCGGAGCGGCTCGCCGTGCTGTTGTCGCAGAATGCATCGGAGAAAGTGAACCCCGCCGCGATCCGCTACCTCAACCGACTCTCGGACCTGCTCTTTGTTGCGGCGCGCTACGTCAATGGCCGGGGCGAACGCGATGTGCTATGGGTTCCGGGCGCAAATCGTTGAGCGAGTGCGATGGTCTTCCTGCCAGTCTATGACTACAACCCGCTCCGCTACATCAAGCGGCCCTATGTGACCTGGGCGCTGCTGGCGTCGAACATTCTCATCTATTTCCTGTTTCAGTCCGGCCTGGTCTGGAATCTGGACGACATGCTGAACCGCCTGTTCGGTTTCATGCCGGCCTCGATCCTGGCCGGTGCCGGCAGGCCGAGCGACGTGCCGGCGCTGATCGCAGAAGCGCCGGGGATCAAGCTCTTCACGTATATGTTTCTGCACGGCGATCTCGCTCACCTGTTCGGCAACATGATTTTTCTCTGGGTCTTCGGCGACAATGTCGAAGATGCCATGGGGCGCTTTCGCTATTTTCTGTTTTACATCGCCTGCGGCGTAGCGGCAGGGCTCGCGCATTTTCTATCGGCCCAGACCTCGCAGACCCCGCTGATCGGAGCGTCCGGCGCGATCTCGGGATTGCTTGCCGCTTATCTTGTGCTGTTTCCCCGTGCGAAGATCTGGGTGCTGTTCTTCACGCGCATTCCGATCAAGCTGCGCGCCTATTGGGTGCTTCTGCTCTATCTCGGCTTCAACATCTTCATGGCGAGCATGCGCGGCATGGATAACGTCGCCTGGTGGGCGCATATCGGCGGTTTTGGCGCTGGTCTGATCCTCGTCTTCATGATGCGAAGGCCGGAAATCGGGCTCTTCAAGGGAGAGCCGGACACCGTCGCGGCCGTGGCCGGTACCGCGACCGTTTCGCCCGTCGCGCCCGTGGAGCAGGGTGCGACGGAAGCGGCCGTCCCCGCGATCGACGCGCCAACGGTCATCGTTCGCGTTGACAGGCCCAAGGACCAGCCATAGTTTGCCGCCGCACCGCAACAAAAAGAGGCGCGGATGAAAGTTCTGGTCGCAGTAAAGCGTGTCATTGATTACAACGTGAAAGCGCGCGTGAAGCCCGATGGCTCCGGCGTCGACCTCGCAAACGTAAAGATGTCGATGAATCCCTTCGACGAAATCGCCGTCGAGGAGGCGATCCGTTTGAAGGAAGCCGGCAAGGTAACCGAGATCGTCGCCGTCTCGGTGGGGCCGCAACAGGCATCCGAAACGATCCGCACCGCACTCGCCATGGGAGCCGACCGCGGTATCCTCGTGAAGCAGGACGGCGTGGTTGAACCGCTTGCCGTCGCAAAGATTTTGAAGGGCATTGTCGACGCCGAGAAGCCGAGCCTCGTGATCCTCGGCAAGCAGGCGATCGATGACGACTCGAACCAGACCGGCCAGATGCTGGCCGCACTCCTGAACTGGCCGCAGGGCACCTTCGCCTCGAAAGTCGCGATGGAAAGCGACAGCGTGAGCGTCACGCGCGAAATCGACGGCGGTCTGCAGACGGTGAAGCTCAATCTCCCCGCAATCGTCACCACCGACCTGCGCCTGAACGAGCCGCGCTATGCGTCGCTGCCGAACATCATGAAGGCGAAGAAGAAGCCGATCGACGAGAAGTCGCCCGGCGACTACGGCGTCGATGTCGCGCCGCGCCTGAAGGTGCTGAAGACCGCCGAGCCCGCAGGCCGCAAGGCCGGCGTGAAGGTGGACTCGGTCGCCGCCCTCGTCGATAAACTCAAGAACGAAGCGGGAGTGATCTGATCATGGCAACACTCCTTATTGCCGAACACGACAACGCAAACCTGAACCCGGCCACCGCGAAGGCGCTGACTGCCGCCGTAGCACTCGGCGGAGACGTCGATGTACTGGTCGCAGGCGAAGGCGCGAAGACCGTTGCCGACGCCGCCGCGAAGCTCGATGGCGTGAAGAAGGTGCTGCTCGCCGACAACGCCTCTTACAAGCACCGGCTCGCCGAGCCGATGGCGGCGCTGATCGTGAAGCTTGCGGACGGCTACGACGCGATCGTGTCGCCAGCAACGACGTCCGGCAAGAACTTCATGCCGCGCGTCGCGGCCCTTCTCGATGTCATGCAGATCTCCGACGTCATCAAGGTCGAGAGCGCCGACACCTTCCAGCGCCCGATCTACGCCGGCAACGCGATCCAGACCGTGCAATCCACCGACAAGAAGAAGGTGATCACCGTCCGCACCGCATCGTTCCAGGCCACTGGCGAAGGCGGATCGGCTGCGGTCGAGAACGCCGAAGGCGCCGGCGATCCGGGACTTTCTTCCTTCGTCGGCGAGGAGCTTTCGAAGTCCGATCGTCCCGAACTCTCCTCCGCGCGTATCATCATTTCCGGTGGCCGCGCGATGGCGAACAAGGAAAACTTCGCAAAATACATCGAGCCGGTTGCCGACAAGCTCGGCGCGGCGGTCGGTGCTTCGCGCGCGGCGGTCGATGCCGGCTATGCCCCGAACGACTGGCAAGTCGGCCAGACCGGCAAGGTGGTGGCGCCCGAGCTTTATATCGCCGTCGGCATCTCCGGTGCGATCCAGCATCTTGCCGGCATGAAGGATTCGAAGGTCATCGTCGCGATCAACAAGGACGAAGAGGCACCGATCTTCCAGGTCGCCGATTACGGCCTCGTCGGCGATCTCTTCACCGTATTGCCCGAACTCGAAAAAGAACTCAGCAAATAGCGAGTAACCCGCGCGATGAAAGTCTTGAAGAAAATCGGAGTGATCGGCGCGGGTCAGATGGGCAACGGCATTGCGCATGTCTGCGCGCTTGCCGGCTACGACGTGAAGCTCAATGACATTTCCGAGGACCGCATCAAGACCGGTCTTGCGAACATCAACGGCAACATGCAGCGCCAGGTTTCCAAGGCGCTGATCTCGGAGAGCGACCGGCAAACCGCCCTCAACCGCATCGTTCCGGCGGTCACCTTTGGCGACCTCACCGATTGCGATCTCGTGATCGAGTCGGCTTCCGAGAAGGAAGACGTCAAGAAAAAGATTTTCGGCGAGCTATCGCAAATCATGCCGAAGGACGCGCTGCTCGCGTCGAACACGTCTTCGATTTCGATTACCCGTCTCGGTTCGTCGACCGACCGCCCGGAAAAATTCATCGGCATCCACTTCATGAACCCGGTGCCGCTGATGGAGCTCGTCGAGCTCGTGCGCGGCATCGCCACCGACGAAGACACCTTCGAAACCTCGAAGGAGTTCGTGAACCGCCTGCAGAAGACCTATGCGGTGGCCGAAGACTTCCCGGCTTTCATCGTGAACCGCATTTTGCTGCCGATGATCAACGAGGCGATTTACACGCTTTACGAGGGCGT
Source organism: Pseudomonadota bacterium (assembly GCA_963205465.1). Lineage (GTDB taxonomy): Bacteria > Pseudomonadota > Alphaproteobacteria > Rhizobiales > Xanthobacteraceae. The sequence goes on from CAUJKG010000420.1 coordinate 16,662, forward strand.
CGGCTCAGTCGAGGCGATCGACAAGGCAATGAAGCTCGGCGCGAACCATCCGATGGGCCCGCTGCAGCTCGCCGATTTCATCGGCCTCGATACCGTGCTTTCGGTGATGCAGGTGCTCCACGAAGGCTTGGCGGATTCGAAATACCGCCCCTGCCCGCTGCTCGTGAAATACGTCGAAGCCGGCTGGCTCGGCCGCAAGACCAAGCGCGGCTTCTACGATTACCGCGGCGAAAAGCCGGTCCCCACGCGCTGATCTGTCATTCCCGCGAAGGCGGGAATCCATAAACACCTGCCTCGCGGTCTAACCACCGCCGGGGTTATGGATCCCGGCTCGCTTGGCCGGGACGACAAAGAGAAAATTAACGCGCGCCATTGCATGAAAGCCGGATGGACGTTTCCTCGATTGCCGGCGGCTTTGTCGCCTCGAAAGCCGCAGAAATGCAGCTCGCGATTGCCGCACGCTTCGCGAAAATGAATGCATCGAGCGAGCAATCGATCGCGCAACTGCTCGAAGCCGCCAACCAGAACGCGCAGAAGCTCGCCGACGCTGCAAACGGCCTCGGCCAGAACATCGATATTCAGGTCTGAACTTACCTCTCATGGTTCGAGACGCGCTCTTTCGGAGCGCTCCTGACCATGAGGATAAAATCAGAAAGCCTCATCCTGAGGAGGCGCGCAGCGCCGTCTCGAAGGATGGGGTTTTAGTTTCCCGCCAGCGCCGCACGGATCAGCGTGAGCGCATCCTCGCTCGCCCATTCGGCGGGAGCCGGCATGAAGCCGAGTTCGCACCCCTGGCGATCGATCAGGATCGTCGAGGGCAGGCCCGGCGCACGGCCCGCGGCTTTCAGCTTCTGAAAGACATTCGTGGTGGGGTCTTCGTAATAGACCAGCCCCTTCACCTTGATCTCTTGGAGGAACCGTTTCGGCTTGTCGCCGCCGCGCTGATCGAGATTGATCGCAAGCACCGCGAAATCCTTGCCACCGAGCTTCTGTTCGAGTTCGTCGAGCGCCGGCATTTCCTTGCGGCAGGGCACGCACCACGTCGCCCAGAGGTTGACGAGCACGACGCGGCCCTTGAACTCCGCGAGGCTGACGGTCCGGCCCGCGCCGTCCTTGAATTCCAGTGGGGTGGCGCGGCGCGGCGTCTCGTTCGGCGCGAAGGCGGCCACTTCGCCCTTGGCGAGCGGTACCAGGCGCTTCGCCGTGAGGGTCGAATTAACGCAGCTTTCGTCTGGCGCGACACCTGCGTTGCGCGAAAGCCCGCCAGTCAAGTATACCCCCGCGAACCCCGCAACCGTGCCGAGAAAGGCCGCAAGCACAAAATAGCGCGCGCGGCGAAGCCAGTGTACGCGTGTCGTCGGTTCGGGATTTGGAGCGGTCATTCCTAAAGGCCGTCAGGGTTTGAAGAGATGAACAACAGGATGTGGGGCGGACGGTTCGCGGCGGGGCCCGACGCGATCCTCGAAGAAATCAACGCCTCGATCGATTTCGACCGGCACTTGTTCGCACAGGACATCGCGGGCTCCAAGGCACATGCCTCGATGCTGGCAGCACAAGGCATCATTACGGCAGCCGACGCGGACAAAATCGCGCAGGGCCTCGACACCATCCTCGGCGAGATCGAAAGCGGCAAGTTCGTCTTCTCGAAGCAGCTCGAAGACATTCACATGAACGTCGAAAGCCGTCTCGCCGAACTGATCGGCCCTGCCGCCGGTCGGCTGCACACCGCGCGCTCGCGCAACGATCAGGTCGCGACCGACTTCCGGCTTTATATCCGCGATACCGTCGACGGACTCGACAGCTCGCTTGCCGACCTTCAACGCGCACTCGCCGAGAAAGCGCTTGCCTATGCCGAGAGCGTGATGCCCGGTTTCACGCATCTGCAGACCGCACAGCCCGTGACCTTCGGCCATCATCTGCTCGCTTATGTCGAGATGCTTGCGCGCGACCGCGGCCGGCTTACCGATGCGAGAGCACGCATGAACGAAAATCCGCTCGGCAGCGCGGCACTCGCCGGCACTTCCTTCCCGATCGATCGCGACATGACTTCGAAAGCGCTCGGCTTCGACCGCCCGACCGCGAACAGCCTCGATGCCGTGTCCGACCGCGACTTCGTGCTGGAGACGCTGTCGGCCGCCTCGATCTGCACCATGCATCTGTCGCGCTTTGCCGAAGAAATCGTGATCTGGACCACGCCCGCCTTCGGCTTCATCGCGCTCTCCGACAAGTTCACGACCGGCTCCTCGATCATGCCGCAGAAGCGCAACCCGGACGCCGCCGAACTCGTGCGCGCGAAAGCGGGCAAGATCATCGGCGCGCTCGTGCAGTTGCTGGTGGTGATGAAGGGCCTGCCGCTCGCCTATGCCAAGGACATGCAGGAGGACAAGGACAGCACCATCCGCGCCCTTTCCGATTTCTCGGTCGTGATCGCTGCGACCGCCGGCATGACCCGCGACTTGGTGGCCGACGAGAAACGGATGAAGTCGATGGCCGGAGACGGCTATTCCACCGCAACCGATCTTGCCGACTGGCTGGTGCAGGCCCTGAACATTCCGTTCCGGCAGGCCCACCACATCACCGGCGCAATCGTTGCGAAGGCGGCGACCGCGAACCTTCCGCTGCATCGTCTGCCGCTTGCCGAGATGCAGGCGGTGGAGCCCCGCATCACCGATGCCGTATTCTCCGTGCTTTCGGTCGCCAAATCCGTGGTCTCCCGGACGAGCTATGGCGGAACGGCCCCAAAGAACGTCCGCATGCAGGCCAAGCGCTGGCTGAAGAAGCTTGGCGCCGAGCCGAAATGAACGCGCCGTCCCGGCCTCGCTTTGGCCGCGGTTTTCCGTTAGTGCAAAGGCTCTTGGTGGGGAGAAATCCGTTGACCGGCCGCAAGTATCGCTTGGTTCCGATGGCCATTCTGGCCGGCGCGCTCGTGCTCGCAGGTTGTGGCGTAAAAGGCCCGCTTGAGCCGCCTCCCGGCACGCAAAACACTGCTTCGCCGAACCCGCTACAGACCACCGTGGCCCCCGACCGCCCCGGCGAGACGGTGACCTCGACCCAGACGCAGACCGCAACATCCAAGGCTTTCACGAGCCCGCTCGGCAAGGAAGAGCCCGGCAAGAAGAAGCGCATCCGTCAGGGCAACGTGCCGATCTCCTCGCCGGCGAAAAAACCGGATCGCGATTTCATCCTCGACGACCTTCTCTGATAGCTTTCTCCTTCCATGCATCATTTCGCTTACCGCAACGGCGTCATGCATGCCGAAGACGTCGATCTGACGGCACTGGCACGCGAGATCGGGACACCGTTCTATTGCTATTCGACCGCAACCTTGGAGCGGCATTACCGCGTGTTCGCGGAGGCATTTGCGGACGTGCCGTCGCTGGTCTGCTTTGCGCTGAAGGCGAACTCCAACCAGGCCGTGATCGCGACGCTCGCCAAACAAGGCGCGGGCGCCGATATCGTCTCGGGCGGTGAACTCACGCGGGCGCTACAAGCCGGCATTCCCGCGAACAAGATCGTCTTCTCGGGGATCGGCAAGACCCGCGAGGAAATGGCAGCAGCTCTCCGCGCCGGAATCTATTGCTTCAATGTCGAAAGCGAGCCGGAACTGCGCGCGCTTTCGGAAGTCGCACAAAGTCTCGGGGCTCATGCGCCGGTCTCGCTGCGCGTCAATCCCGACGTCGACGCCAAAACGCATGCGAAGATCGCCACCGGAAAAAGCGAAAACAAGTTCGGCATTCCGATTTCGCGGGCGCGTGACGTCTATGCGGAAGCGGCAAAGCTGCCGGGACTTCGCGTGGCCGGCATCGATATGCATATCGGCAGCCAGATCATCGAGCTTTCGCCTTTCGACAATGCCGCGGCCCTTATGGCCGAACTCACACGCGACCTGCGCGCAGCGGGGCACACGATCGAGCATCTCGATCTCGGTGGCGGACTTGGCATTCCCTATCAGGACAACAACACGCTACCGCCGCTACCTTCCGAATATGCGGAGGTCGTGAAGAAGCACCTGAAGGCGCTCGGCGCAAAACTCGTCTTCGAGGTCGGCCGTATGATCGTCGGCAATGCCGGAATTCTGGTGAGCCGCGTGATCTTCTGGAAGCAGGGCGAAGCGAAAAACTTCCTGATCGTCGATGCGGCGATGAACGATCTCATCCGCCCGACGCTGTATGAGGCTTTTCACGAGATCAGGCCGCTCGCGGAACCTTCGGTCAACGCACCGTGGGTCAGCGCCGATGTGGTCGGTCCGGTCTGCGAATCGGGCGATTATCTGGCGCTCGATCGCCGCCTGCCGCAGATGAAGGAAGGCGATCTGCTCGCGGTCATGACGGCCGGCGCCTATGGCGCGGTGCAGGCTTCGACCTACAACACCCGCGCGCTGGTTCCAGAAGTGCTTGTCCGCCAAGGCGAATACGCCGTGGTCCGCCCGCGTTTCGATGCCGCAGCCATCATCGCTCTCGACCGGATCGCGCCCTGGCAAGGTTGAATCAAGGCTGAATATTGCATTGCCGTAAAAGTCATTGGCCGCGGCGGAATAAGCCCGGTACAGTTCTCGCCGGCATGGGGCGGCTGGCAAGGGAACCTGCCATTTGAGCGGCGCACCGGATAAGCAAGACCACGAACAACCCGCGGGCATTGTTCGCGAAGCGCTCGCCGCGCTGTCGCTTGCTCTTGCGCGCACGCGCCACGCTCTCTTGTGGGAAAGCGTCTGGCCGGTGTTTGCCGCCATCCTCTCCGCGCTCGGCATCTTTCTCGCGGTCTCCTGGGCGGGCTTATGGATCGCGCTGCCGCCTTATGGGCGCATCGTCGGCGTCGCCTTCTTCGCGCTCCTGCTGATCGCAGCCTTCGTTCCCGCAATTCGCATTCGCATCCCCGGCCTGCGCGACGCGATTTCGCGGCTGGACCGCACAAACCGCGACCTGCACCGGCCGGCAACCACCCTCACCGACCGGCTCGCGACGAAGAACGAGGACCCGCTTTCGCAAGCGTTATGGCGCGCGCACATCGCGCGCACGGCGGAAGCCGCAAAGAAGTTGCGCGCTGGCCTACCGCAGCCGCAACTCGCACGACGCGATCCGCTTGCCTTTCGCGCGTTGATCCTGCTTGCGGTCGTCGCAACATTCTTCGTGGCCGATAGCGACCGCACGCGCCGTCTTGCCGCTGCCTTCGACTGGACCGGCGCATTGGCGCCGCGGCTCTATCGCGTGGATGCCTGGATCACGCCGCCGCTCTATACCGGCCGCGCACCGGTACTGCTTGCCGGCATCCGTCACGACGAAGCGGCACCCGGAGAAGTCGCGCAGGTTTCCGTTCCTGCAAACAGCATTCTTATCGTGCGCGGCACCAACCTGGATACACTCGATCTCGTCATCGAAGGTAATCTCAAGGAAGAACCGGTCAGCAATCCGGATGCCGCCAAGACCGGAGACAAGACCGGCGTCGAGCGGCATTTCCGTATCACCGAAGATGCGCGCATCACCGTGAAAGGCCTTCCGGTCGGCGAGGCCAAATGGTCGTTCCGCGCCATTCCCGACCGCGCACCGGTCATCGAACTTTCCAAAGACCCTGAGATCGCCGGCCGCAACGCCTTGAGCCTCTCCTATCGCATGGACGACGACTATGGCGTCGTCGCCGCCGAAGCGAAGTTCGAGCGTATCACCCCCTTCGCGCCAAACGCGCTGCCGCCGCGCCCTCTCATCGACGCGCCCGACTTCCCGCTCTCTCTGCCGCAGGCGCGCACCAAAAACGGCGCGGGCAATACCGTCAAAGATCTCACCGAACATCCCTGGGCGGGCGCGACCGTCCGCCTGACGCTCACGGCAAAAGACGAAGGCGGCAACGAGGGAAAAAGCGAGCCGCGTCAGATCAGGATTCCGCAGCGCTCGTTCCAGAAGCCGGTCGCCCGCGCCCTGATCGAGCAACGCCGCGAACTTGCCTTCGACGCCCATGCGCGCGGCCGCGTGCAGGCCGCACTCGACGCGCTCATGATTGCGCCGGAGCGTTTCACGCCCGAGCCTTCCGTTTATCTTGGCTTGCGCACGGCAAGCACGCGCCTGCGTCTCGCACGCAGCGACGACGACCTGCGCGGTGTCATCGACTATCTTTGGGAAGTTGCGGTCCTGATCGAGGACGGCCTGCTTTCGGACGTCGAGCGCGAACTGCGTGCCGCGGAAAATGCGCTCAAGCAGGCGCTCGAGCGCAACGCCTCCGACGAAGAAATCAAGAAGCTGATGGATCAGCTGCGCGCCGCGCTTGATAAGTATCTACAGGCGCTCGCCGAACAGCAGCGCCGCGGCGACGATCCGCCGGATGTGCGTGCGCCCGATCAGAACACACGCGTCGTTCGCCCGCAGGACTTGAAGAACATGCTCGACCAGATCGAGCGCATGGCGAAGAGCGGCGACCGGCAGGCCGCGCAGAAAATGCTGCAGCAGTTGCAGGCGCTCATGGAGAACCTGCAGAAGAACCGTCGCCAGGCCAGGCCGCAACAGCAGCAGAACCAGAACAATCCGTTGGATCAGCTCGGCCGGATGATTCAGGAGCAGCAGCGCCTGCGCGACCGCACCTACAAGCAGGGACAGGACAATCGCCGCCAGCAGCAGGGCCAGCAGAAAAACGGCCAGCAAAAGAACGGGCAGAACCAGATGGGCCAGTTGCAGCAGGGTCAGGGCGACCTGCGCCAGCAACTCGAACGCATGCTCGAACAGCTTCGCAAGCGCCAGCAACAGCAAGGCCAGGGCGAGGAAGAAGGCCCCGGCAAGGATGCCGCCGATGCCTTGGGCCGCGCCGAGCAGGCCATGCGCGACGCCGAGAACGCCCTCGGCCAGGGCGACGCCCAAGGCGCGCTGGATTCACAAGGCCGTGCCCTTTCGCAGCTTCGCCGCGGCGCGCAGGCCATGGCCGACGCCATGCAACAGCAAGGCCCAGGCGAAGGCCAGGGCTTCCCGGAAGGGCCGGAAGCCGAGTCTGCCGAGCGCACCGATCCGCTAGGCCGCCCCGTGCGCAACCGCGAATTCGGCGACGACAATACCGTGAAAGTTCCGGACGAGATCGACGTACAGCGCGCGCGCCGTGTGCTGGAGGAATTGCGCCGCCGCCTGAGCGATCCGAGCCGCCCGCAACTCGAACTCGACTATCTCGATCGTCTGCTGCGCGACTAGAGTCTAATTCAGCACGGTTGAATCAGACTATTCGCTTACTTGTTTGATTGAGCACTGTGCGGAAGCGCGAGCACTTCGCGAATCTTTGCGCGCACGTCGTCCATGTGAAACGGTTTGACGATCACGCCTTTGATCAGGGCTTCTAACCCGCTCGCCCGCTCGCGCTGTTCGGCAAAGCCGGTCATCAGAAGAACGGGAAGCGCAGGCCAGTCGCGCGACACCGACAACGCAAGCGCGATACCGTCCATCACCGGCATCGAAATATCGGTGAGCAGAAGATCGATTTCCGCACCACCTTGCAGATGTTCGAGCGCAGCCGCGCCATCTTCAACGCCGTGCACGAGATGACCATCGAGCTCGAGCGCGCGGGACAACAAAATCCGCGCGGCCTCGTCGTCTTCCGCGATCAGAATACGGGCCAAGATTCGCCCCTTCTTCGGCTCAGCGTGCAGGTGCCGAAAGATCGGCGCGCGTCAGAAACCGGACCATGATTTCCTTGCCGGCGGCCGGCGGTGAAGCGAGCCGGCTCTTGAACGGCACGCGCTCGTGAGGATAGAGGATCGAACGCGGCAAAAGTGCGGTCCACGCATAGATCTCCGCACCATTGTCACCAAGCACGGCAAGGCGTACCCGCGGCAATTCAACAGCGCGGCTCACGATATTTTCGACCTCACCTTCGATCGAAAGCACGGCCACGCCATCCTGGATTTCCTGCTTGGTGCGGATGTTCTGAAATTCCAGACCACGCAGATTCACGGGAAACCCGATCGCTGCATAAAGCGAGGCAAGCTCGGGAGCTGCACGCACCATGGCCTGGCGACTCATGATGCCGATCGAAATTACTGCAAAAAGCACGGCGGCCGCGATTGCAAGCGGCGCATTGGCACTGCGTTTACGCCGGGCCGCAACCGGCGGCGAGACCAGCTTGCGTTTGGTAACGGGTGCAGCTTCCGGCTGGTAATCGGGTGCAGTGGGGGGTGCGTCTTGCACGAAGGCGACATCGCCCTCTTGCGGCGCGATGATCTCGGGCTGTTTTGCCCCTGCCTTGCGCGCTTCATAGTCGGCGCGATCTTCCGCCGAAACTTCCGGTACCGGTGCTGCCGCAGGAAAAGCCGGCGCAACCAACGGCTCGATCTCGTTCTCCGCCATTGCGAAGGCGGGTGCCGCCGCGAACCATTTGGTTTTGCAGGACGCGCAGCGAACGGTGCGCCCTTTCGGACCCAGCACCTTCGGATCTACGTCGAACCCGGCTCCGCAGGACGGACAGTCGATACGCATCGGCAGCCTCACACAACACTAGTCAAAGCCCATGATGCCCGAGACATGTTAAAGGATCGAAAACCCTAATCGCAGCTTGTGTCCGTGCGAGAAGCATTGTGCTGCTTCGCTTTTTCTGGAATGCGCTCCGAAATGATACAATCGACGACAACCCCGGAGGAAAAAATTCTGCGCCTCGACCGGCAAGTTCTTGCCAAAATCTTACCGCCCGCACCCCAGGATTTTACGCGGCCCGCGCCGGCGACCGGCTGCAGCGAACGCGGCAAGCCGTCCCCTTGCCGCATTCGCGGATAGCATGCTCGATATGCCGGGAAGACGGGACGAAGCGAAAATGAATGAGCCGCCGGTTGCTACAGCAGCGAAGCGAAAGCGCTCCTTCTTTTCTATTCTCTTCTGGAGCTTCGCCGGCGCCCTCGCGGCCGGATTGATCGCGGGCTTCTTCGTTTATCTCAACCAGATCCGTGATTACGAACGCACGACGCGCAACGCCGACGGCATCGTCGTCCTGACCGGGGCCTCACAGCGCATGTCGGATGCGCTCGAACTGCTCGCCGCCAATCGCGGCAAGCGGCTGCTCGTCTCCGGTGTCAATCCGGTGACGACCCCGGAAGAGCTGAAAAAGCAGGTGCCGGATTTTGCACGCCTTTCCGAATGCTGCATTGATCTGGGTCACGAGGCGCAGAACACCTTCGGCAATGCCGTCGAGACCGCGGCCTGGGCAAAGAAGCACGGCTTCAAGACCCTCCTGATCGTCACTTCGGCCTGGCATTTGCCGCGCGCGCTGGTCGAGCTGGAACGCGAAACCGACAATATCGAACTGATTCCCTATCCGGTCGTGACCGAGCGCATGCGCGAGCAGAACTGGTGGTCGCATCCGCAAACGGCGCGGCTTCTCGTTTTCGAGTATCTGAAATATCTTGCCGCCGTCGTCCGCTCGGGCCTCTAGGCTGTTTGGCGCGCGCAGAAGGAAATTCAGACCGTGCAGGCTGCCCGTTCGCTGCTCTTCAACATCGCGTTCTATCTGAACACCTTTATCCAGATCATTTTTTACTTGCCGGTACTGTTGCTGCCGCGCCGTTACATCTGGATACCGGTGCGTTCCTGGGCCTTCGCCACACACTGGCTGCTGAAGAAGATCTGCGGCATCGACCATGAGATCATCGGCTTCGAGAAGGTGCCGCCGGGCGGCATCATCGTCGCGTCGAAACACCAGTCGGCATGGGAAACCTTCACCATGGCGGCGATGCTTCCCGATCCGACTTTCGTGCTGAAGCGCGAGTTGCAATGGATCCCGCTGTTCGGCTGGTACACGATGAAGGCGCGCCTCATGCCGGTGAACCGTGGCGCGAAACAGGCGGCACTCGAGCAGATCGCGACTGTCGGACGCGAGCGCATGAAAGAGCAGCGCCAGATCATCATTTATCCGGAAGGCACCCGTCGTGCGATCGGCGCGCCGCCGGCTTACAAATACGGCGTCGCGCATCTCTATGGCGCGCTGGACGTGCCTTGCGTTCCGGTCGCGCTGAATGCGGGACTCTATTGGCCGCGCCGCTCGCTCCGCTTCGTGCCCGGCACCATTCGCATGGAATTTCTCGACCCGATCGAGCCGGGCCTCGACCGCATAGCGTTCCTGAAATTGCTGGAAGACCGCATCGAAACCGCCACCGCCCGCCTCGTGGAAGCCGGCCGGCAGGAGATTTCCGCACGGGAAGTTGATCACAAGCGTTAAGTTGACATTAACGATTGATGTTCTAGTTTTGTTCTCATGACGAGAATCGACCGAGCGAAATACGCGGGGGAGCTCGCCGCGACCAAGTTTCCCGACCTCACAGGCCGCTTCCAGTTCTGGTGCGGCGGCTCCGGGCGGCGTTACGCCACCAGCCGCTATTTACCCGGCCAGACGCCCGCTTATGACCTTGCGGTGTCCCTTTACGTGAAACGGACCGAAACAGGCCCCAAAGTGATCGCCATCGCAGCCGGCCTTGCCGATCAGGCCGCGCCCACGGATGCCGACGAAGTCCATGTCCACCTCGTGGAACGCATCGAAGCGCTGGCTTTTGCCCATCGCGACCTGCGGGCACTCCTCGAGGGCGGCAATACGCCCGGCACCGCGCCGGAAGGCATGATGACTTCCAGCAACGTGATCCCGTTTATTCCGCGTCGCGCGGCGTAAAGGGCCGTTCCGGCTTCAACCGCTCAGCCAGCCATTCGAGACCCCGGTCGCGAATGCCGAGCGCATGCAGCGCCTCCACCGTCGCCAGCACATAGTCCGGATTGTTGCCGGACTTGCCGTGCCCGCGTTTTACATAAGCGAGTTGCTCTTCAGGCGTGAGCACGCCCGAATATTGCGCGTGTCCGCGATCGACAAGAAAACAGAGCGCGGTGACGCGCGCGCGATCGCCGTCCAGAAGATCGACCATCCGGTATTTTTCGAGATAGACGCTCGTGACCTGCTCGCGCTCGCGCAGATACGCGATGACCTCGCCGCGCTTTTTGCCTTCCACCCGGAATGCAATCCCGCGGCAACTGCCGCCCTGGTCGAGCCCGAGCACCAGCCCCGGTTTCTCCGGCGTACCGCGATGGAAATGCGAAATCACGCAAAGCGCGCGATGCGCGCCGTTGATGCGCGCAGGCCGCTGCTCGATGAAATCGAAGCCCGGCCGCCACATCAGTGAGCCATAGCCGAACACCCAGAGATCGTCGCTCATGCCAAAATTACGCGCCTAGTCGCCATAAGGGCGGACGATGGGAAACGCATCCTCCTGGTCGCGCTTGGCGGCCGTAACCGAGATATGTTCCTTCTCGATCACCTTGCGGCGCGTGAGGCGGCTTGTGGAGAGCAGCTCGACGATCTTCTCCGCGTCGTTCTTTTCAATCGCCCCGGCCAGTTCCGACAGATCGTCGTTGAACTGTTTCAGGACATCGAGCACGGCTTCCTTGTTGTTGAGGAAGATGTCGCGCCACATGATCGGGTTCGACGAAGCGATACGCGTGAAATCGCGAAAGCCGCCCGCCGAATATTTCATGATCTCGGACTGCAACGCTGCTTCGTTCTTCAGCCCGGTGTGAAAGATCGAAAACGCGATGAGATGCGGCAAGTGACTCGTGATCGCGAGCACCTTGTCGTGCTGTTCGACCGGCATGGCCTCCACTTCGGAGCCGAGCGCCTTCCAGAAGCGGCATACCGTTTCCACCGCGTCTGCATCCGCGCCTTCGAGCGGCGTCACGATGCACCAGCGATTCTCGAACAAATCCGCAAGCCCGCTTTCGGGCCCAGAGTTCTCGGTGCCGGCCAACGGATGAGCGGGCACGAGATGCACGTTCTCGGGAAGATGCGGAAGCATGTCGCGCACCACCGCGCCCTTGACCGAGCCAACATCGCTGACGATCGCGCCCGCTTTCAGATGCGCGCCGATCTCTTTTGCCAGCGCCCCATACTGACCGACCGGAACGCAGGCGACCACGAGATCGGCATCGCGCACGGCTTCCGCGCCGCTATCGACGACTTTGGCAATGCCGAGCCCGAGTTCGGCAACCGTCTTACGAACCTTGGGCGACGCATCGGTCACGACCAGTTCGCGCGCGATTCTATGCAGGCTGACCGCGCGCGCGATCGAAGAGCCGATCAAGCCCTGCCCGATAATCGCCAGGCGATTTACGACAGGTTCCATGGCAACGAGTGCTTCACTTCAAAAATTCGGCAAGGGCCGCAACCACGGCCTTGTTCTGCTCTTCGGTGCCAATGGTCATACGCAGCGCATTCGGCAGCTTGTAGGCAACCATCTGCCGCAGCACGATCCCGCGCGAGACCAGAAACGCATCCGCTTCCTTCGCCCCCTTGCCCGGCTTCGACGGGAAATGAATCAGGATGAAATTGCCGACGCTCGGTGTCACTTCAAGACCGAGCTTCTTCAATTCCTCACTGACCCAGGGCAACCATTTCTCGTTGTGCGTTACCGCCTGTTCGACATGCGCGAGATCGGTGAGCGCTGCCGCACCCGCCGCAATCGACGGCGCGCCGAGATTGAACGGCCCGCGCGTGCGGTTGACCGCGTCGATAATCGCGGCCGGTCCATACATCCAACCGATGCGAAGCGCGGCAAGCCCATGGATCTTCGAGAAGGTGCGCGTCATCACCACGTTCTCGCTGGCCCCGGCAAGCTCGATCCCTGCTTCATAATCGTTCTTGCGCACATATTCGGCGTAAGCGGCATCGATCAACAGAATGACGTTGCCGGGGAGTGCGGCATGCAGGCGGCGCACTTCCGCGATCGGCGTATAGGTGCCGGTCGGGTTGTTCGGGTTCGCCAGAAACACCATGCGCGTCTTCGGCGTAACACAGGCAAGAATGGCATCGACGTCAGCCGCGAAATTCTTCTCTGGCGCGATCACGGGTGTCGCGCCCGCCGACAGCGTGACGTTGCGATACATCAGGAAGCCATGCGTCGTGTAGATCGCCTCATCGCCGTCTTTCAGATAAGCGCGCGCGAGCACGGCAAGCAGTTCGTCCGAACCTGCACCGCAAACGATGCGGCTCGGGTCCAGTCCGTAGGTTTTACCGATAGCCTCGCGCAGTTCGGTCGCGCCGCCATCCGGATAAAGCTCGAGTGTGTCCGCGCCTTTTCGATAGGCTTCCACCGCCTTGGGGCTCGGGCCGAGCGGCGTCTCGTTCGAGGAGAGTTTGATCACCTTCGCAACCCCCGGCGCATGGCTGCGGCCCGGAACATAGGCGTCGATCTCCATGACACCGGCGCGCGGCTGCGGACGTAGGGCGTTGCTGGAAGT
>CAUJKG010000421.1 GCA_963205465.1 Pseudomonadota bacterium
GCCGGCAACGAAGCCGAGGTAAAGAGTTACGTCGCGAAAGCATTGAGCGAATTCGGCGGCATTGACGTGATGTATGCCAATGCCGGCATTAGCGGCGGTCTGGTTCCGCTTTGGGAACAGTCTGTCGAGATGTGGCAGGAAATCCTGCGCGTGAATCTCATCGGTCCATTTCTCGCGATCCAGAATATTGCGCCGCTGATGGTCAAGCAGGGCAAGGGCTCGATTGTCTGCACTGCATCGGTCGCGGGCCTTCGCGCCAATGCGGGTGGCCACCCTTACAGCGCAAGCAAAGCCGGCGTGATCAGCCTTGTGCAGACCACCGCGAGTTCGCTTTCGGGCACGGGCGTGCGTATCAACGCCATCTGCCCCGGTCTGATCGAGACCGGCATGACCAAGCCGATCTTCGATTATGCTGCGGGCAGAGGCACGACCCAGAAACTCGGCCAGATCAATCCGATGCAGCGGCACGGCAATCCGGAAGAGATTGCCGCCATGGCGCTTTTCCTGGCGAGCGACGACGCGTCTTACGTGAACGGTCAGGCGATGGCAGTCGACGGCGGCCTTTCGAGCACGCATCCTTTCGTCGGGAAGCTGCGGGTCTGAATCTTACGCGAGTTGCTGCAATCCATATTCGAGGTCTGCAATTAGATCGTCGGGATCTTCCAGGCCGATGTGCAGCCGGACCGCAGGACCGCCGGGGTTCCAGGGGGTTACAGTTCGATAGCCCGTGCAATCGAACGGGATTGCCAGGCTTTCGAAGCCGCCCCAGCTATAGCCCATGCCGAATAGGGTGAGCGCATCGAAGAATGCGCCGATCTTCTTCTCGTGTTCGGGCTTGAGAATGACCGCGAAGAGTCCGCAGGCGCCGTCGAAGTCGCGCTTCCATAACGCGTGGCCGGGATCGCTTTCGAGCGCGGGATGCAGCACGCGCAAGACTTCGGGTCGAGCCGCCAACCAGCGCGCGACGCGAAGACCGGAAGCCATATGTCGTTCCAGGCGTACGCCCATGGTGCGTAAGCCGCGCAGCGCGAGATAGACGTCTTCGGGGCCAGGATTGATGCCGAGGTCGCCATGCGTCTGCAAGACGCGCTTGAAGGTTGCTTCATTCGCCGAAATCGTACCGAGATTGATGTCGGCATGGCCGCCGAGATACTTCGTGCCGGCCTGAATCGAAATATCGACTCCGTGTTCATGCGGCCGGAAGTAGAGCGGTGTCGCCCAGGTGTTGTCGATGAGACTGACTGCGCCGTGCGCTGCCGCAACTTCGGTGATGGCAGGCACATCCTGCATTTCGAAGCTCTGCGATCCCGGAGCTTCCAGATAGACCGCGGTGGTGTTGGTCCTGAACAGAGATTTGTTCCCGGATCCGATCAGCGGGTCGTAATAGGTCGTCTCCACGCCGAGCCGCTTCAGCACGGTGTCGCAGATGTTTCGTGTCGGCCGATAGACGGTATCCGCAACGAGGATATGGTCGCCCGATTTTACCACGGCGAGCAGCGCGGTACTGATCGCCGAAAGTCCGGACGGCGTCAGTACGACGCCGGCACTGTTCTCGAACTCCGCCAGCGATTTTGCCAGGGCGTCGGTGGTGGGGGTGCCGCGTCTACCGTAGGTATACCGGCCGCGATGCGCGATGAGGTCGTCGTAGGTCTCGTAGAGAACCGTGGAACCGCGAAAAAGCGGTGTATTGACGAAACCATCATATTCAAAGGGAGAGCGGCCCGCGAGCACGAGCGCTGTCGCTGGGCGATAACGCGAGCCGTCATTCTTTTTTTTGGACATTTTTCCGCCTTGGGTGTTTTCAATGCGGATATCGCAGCAGATGCCCGCCTTAAATGCTTGACCTATATTGGGTTTTAGCCTGTGATGGATTACGAGAGAACCCCGCGCGGGCCGCCGATTTGTCTGCCATACTGGCTACTTGGCAGGGAACAATACCAAGAGCCGCCGCGAGATAGGAGAGCCTTATGAGCCGGTCGTCCATTCTATTTGCGCTTGCCGTGTCTGTTGCCCTCGGCGGCGCCGCCAAAGCGGGCACGCTCGACGACGTCAAGATGCGTGGGTCCATCCTTTGCGGCGTCAGCGGCGGTCTCGCCGGCTTTGCCCAGCCGGACGATAAAGGGAACTGGACCGGAATCGACGTGGACTTCTGCCGTGCGGTTGCAGCGGCGATCTTCAACGATCCGAGCAAGGTGAAGTTTCTGCCATTGACGGCAAAGGACCGCTTCACGGCGCTGCAATCGCGGGAAATCGATCTGCTTTCGCGCAACACGACGTGGACGAGTTCGCGCGATAGCCAGCTTGGCTTCAATTTTGCTGGCGTCATCTATTACGACGCGCAGGGCTTCATGGTCCGCAAGGCAGCGAAAGTCAGTTCGGCGCTCGAGTTATCGAACACCACCGTATGCACGCAAAGCGGCACCACGACACAACTCAATCTTGCCGACTATTTCCGCTCCAACAACATGAAATACGAGGCGGTGGTCTTCAACACGGCCGACGAAGTGATCAAGGCGTATGAAAGCGGCCGCTGCGACGTCTTTACGACCGACGTCTCGCAGATTTACGCCGAGCGCCTGAAGCTTTCGAAGCCGGACGATCACATGATCCTGCCTGAGCTCATCTCCAAGGAGCCGCTTGGTCCGCTGGTTCGCCACGGCGATGATCAATGGTTTGACATCGTGAAATGGGTTCTTTTCGCGATGATCAATGCAGAGGAATATGATGTCAGTCAGAAAACGCTCGATCAGCGGCTGAAGTCGGATCGTCCTGACGTAAAGCGCCTGCTTGGCATCGAAGGCAACTACGGCGAGCAGCTCGGCCTTACCAACGACTGGGTCGTGCGGATCATTCGCCATGTCGGCAACTACGGCGAAGTCTTCGATCGGAACGTCGGCGAAAATTCGCGCCTGAAGATCGATCGCGGTCTCAATAAGTTGTGGAACAAGGGCGGCATCCAGTACGCGCCGCCCGTGCGCTGAGCTTCAGCGCTTTTGTGATTTGTCACGATAGGCCGGAGGATCGTCACATGACCGATCTTCCGGTCCGCCGTGAAAAGCCCCGGGTAAACTGGATCTTTCATCCGCGCGTTCGCTCGGTCGTCATACAGTTTTTGCTTGTCGCGCTGGTAGCGCTCGTTGCGTGGTTTATCTATCGAACCACGAGCCGCAACATCGCGGCCCAGCGTATTCCCATCGGATTTGACTTCTTCTGGATCGAATCCGGCTTCTCGATCAGTCAGGCGCTGATTCCGTTTTCGGAAAACAATACCTACGCGCGCGCGTTTCTGGTCGGGCTTCTGAATACACTGCTCGTGTCGGCGCTGGGGTTAATCTTCGCGACCGTGATCGGCTTT
This sequence comes from Pseudomonadota bacterium, assembly GCA_963205465.1. Classification (GTDB taxonomy): domain Bacteria; phylum Pseudomonadota; class Alphaproteobacteria; order Rhizobiales; family Xanthobacteraceae. Next base: position 3,356 of record CAUJKG010000421.1, read on the forward strand.
CTGGTCGGGATCGGCCGGCTTTCCAATAACTGGATCGTCTCGCGGCTCTGCGGAACCTATGTCGAAGTGATCCGCAATCTGCCGCTCTTGTTTCAGATCTTGTTCTGGTATCTCGCGGTGCTGGCGGCCTTGCCGGTACCGAGGCAGAGCATTTCGCTTGCCGGTGACGTGTTCATCAATAATCGGGGCATCATGATCCCGAAGCCATTATTCGGCGAGGGCTTCGGCATGGTTTCGCTTCTTGCGCTCGTGGGCGTTCTGCTGTCGCTGATTGTGGCAGGCATTTCGCGCCGCTACCGCATCCGGACCGGGCAGCGGATAACACTTTGGCCGGCATATTTGCTGCTCGTGATTGCGGTGCCGCTTGCCGCGTTCCAGTATCTCGGGGTCAGCGTCGAGATCGACAAGCCGGTGCTGAAGGGGTTCATCTTCAACGGCGGCGTCAGAGTCATCCCGGAGTTTCTC
>CAUJKG010000422.1 GCA_963205465.1 Pseudomonadota bacterium
TTTTCAGTCATACGTCTTGGGAGTCCCGCCTGCACGACCCGCGGCTTCGTCGTGAAGGAGTTCCAGCTGGTAGTCGACTATTTTGCCGAAGTACTGAACGTGCTTTGGCAGAAGGGCGTGGACGTGGATTCGGCGGTCGAAGGTGCTGTGCGCGAGAAGGTCACGAAACTTCTCGATCGCTTTCCGATTTATTCGTGAACGAGAGCCGGGCGAGGGCCATAGGAAATGCGGTGTCCGTTTTGCGGTAACGCCGATACGCAGGTGAAGGACTCGCGGCCGACGGAAGATTCGGCCGCGATCCGCCGCCGCCGTGTCTGCCCGCAATGCGGCCAGCGCTTTACCACCTTTGAGCGCGTGCAGTTGCGTGAGCTTACGGTGTTGAAGCGGAACGGCCGCCGCACCCCGTTCGATCGCGACAAGCTCCTGCGCTCGGTCCAGATCGCACTGCGCAAGCGGCCGGTTGCGCCGGAGCGTATCGACCAGATGGTGTCGGGCATCGTGCGCCGTCTTGAAAGCCAAGGCGACGAAGAGATCACATCGGAGATGATCGGCGAACTCGTCATGGACGGGCTGAAGCAGCTCGACGATGTCGCTTATGTGCGCTTCGCTTCGGTCTATCGCAATTTCCGCGATCCAAAGGATTTCGAGGACGTACTCGGCGAACTCAGCGAGGGCGAACGGCCCAAAGAACGGCCTACGGGTGCCGGATAAAACATAATGCGTGCGGTGCAATTTCCGAATGCCATGCCACCGGCGGGTAACGACGATGCGCGCTTCATGGCGGCAGCGCTCAATTATGGCCGCCGTCATATGGGCATGGCCGCGCCGAATCCGTCGGTTGGTGCAGTCATCGTGCGCACCGGCGGCGAGCCTGTCATCCTTGCACGGGGCGTTACCGCGAAAGGCGGTAGGCCGCATGCGGAAACCGAAGCGCTGAAGATCGCGGGCGAAGCCGCGAAAGGCTCGACCGTTTATGTGACCTTGGAGCCGTGCGCGCATCAATCGAAAACGCCGCCCTGCGCGAGCGCACTTGTTCGCGCCGAGGTTGGCCGGGTCGTGATCGCCATCGAGGATCCGAACCCGCTGGTTTCCGGAAACGGCATCCGTATGCTCCGCGATGCCGGGATCGAGACGATCGTCGGCGTCGGGGCCGCGCAGGCGAAGATCGATCACGCCGGACACTTCCGGCTGGTGCGGGACGGGCGGCCGCATATCGTGCTCAAGATCGCCGTTTCCGCCGATGGCAAGACCGGACTGGCGGGCCGCAAGCCCGCGCGAATCTCCGGCCCGGTTTCGACGGCGGAGGCGCATATCCTGCGCGCGACCTGCGACGCCATCATGGTCGGCAGCGGCACGGTGCTGGCCGATAATCCGCAACTCGATTGCCGCCTGCCGGGCATGGAAGACCGTTCGCCGATCCGGGTCGTACTCGACGGCTCGTTGCAGATCTCGCTCGACAGCCGTCTGGTGCAGACCGCTCACGAGCGCAAGCTGATCGTGATCGCGGGAGAAAATGCTCCCACCGACAATGAAAACGCGCTGGTTCAGCGTGGCGTCGAGGTGGTGCGGGTGCCGTGCCGCCGGGATCGCCATCGCAAGATGATCGTGGCAGAGGCGATGCAGGAGCTGGGCAAGCGCGGCATCACGCGGCTCCTGGTGGAAGGCGGGCCGATTTTGTCGGCGTCGCTCTTGCAAAGCGATCTGGTCGACGAGGCGGTTGTCGTGCAGGCTCCGGTAACGCTCGGAGCCGGTGCTATCGACGCCCTCGAAGGAATGCCGCTCGATGCCTTACTCACGTCACCCAGGCTCGCGATCATCGAGGAACGCGCCTTGGGCGAAGACCACATGATCCGCCTGTTCCGGAAGTAGAAGATGTTTACTGGAATTGTCACCGATGTCGGCGTGATCCGCTCCGAGGCAGGGCATTTCGATGCCGCATCGAAAGCCAACGTCAAGCGCATGAAGATCGGCACCCGCTACGATGCGAAGACCATCGATCTCGGTGCGTCGATCATGGTCAACGGCATTTGTCTTACCGTCGTGAGCCGCGACGAGGACTGGTTCGAGGTCGATGTGGGTCCCGAAACGCTGCGCGTCACGACCGCAGGCGATTGGCCGGCCAACAAGAAAGTCAATCTGGAGCGCTCGCTGAAACTCGGCGACGAACTCGGCGGACATCTGGTCAGTGGCCATGTGGATGGCATTGCCGAAGTGGTCTTACGCGAAGACTTCGATCAGTCCTCGCGCATCACCTTGCGCGCGCCGGAGGCGCTTGCGCGCTATATCGCGGTCAAGGGATCGGTTGCGCTGGACGGGATTTCGCTCACCGTGAACGAGGTGAAGGGGCGCGATTTTTCCGTCCACCTGATCCCGCATACCTTGCAGGTCACGAACTGGAACGGCTTGAAGGCCGGCGACAAGGTTAATCTCGAAGTCGATCAGCTCGCGCGCTACGTCGCCCGGCTTGCCGAGTTCCAATAGGGGCGGTATCGCATCGTCATGGCATTCAAACCCGCACCGCTGGTCGCAGAGACACCTATCGAAGGCGCGAAACTTCTCGTCATCGACGCACGTTTTCACGAGGCGATAGCCGACGAACTTGTCGCCGGCGCGTTCGCCCGAATCGAACAGGCCAAGGCGAAAGCCGACCGCATCAGCGTGCCGGGCGCGCTCGAAATTCCGATCGCGGCCTCGATCGCGATCGGCTCGGGCCGCTACGAGGGCGTGGTCGGGCTCGGCTGCGTCATCCGTGGCGAGACCGAACATTTCGGAATTGTCGCCTATGAATCCGCGCACGCATTGATGCGTCTCGGCGTGGAAAAGCGCATCGCGGTTGCGAACGGCATTCTCACGGTCGAGAACGAAGAGCAGGCCTGGAAGCGTGCGCGGCGGGAGGAAGGCAATGTCGGCGGCGGTGCCGCTTCCGCCGCACTCGCGCTGATCCGTATCGCGCGCGCCCAGATCGGCCGCTGAGCGCGGCGCTGAACATGGCAAAAACCTCGCTCAAGGAAAGAAGTGCGGCCCGGCTCGCGGCCGTGCAGGCGCTCTATCAAATGGATATCGCCGCAAGCCCGCTGCAGAACGTGCTGACCGAGTTCGAGCGGCACTGGATCGGCCGCGAAATCGAGGGCGAGCGTTATGAAGAGGCGGAAGAGAAACACTTCCGCAACGTGGTCGAGGGCGTGGTGCGTGAGCAGCTCACGCTCGATCCCCTGATCGATAAGACATTGAACGAAGGCTGGCCGCTCAAGCGGGTCGAGAGCGTGCTGCGCGCAACCCTGCGGGCGGGCGCCTACGAGCTCAATCATCGCCGCGACATTCCGGTACGCGCGGTGGTTAGCGAATATGTCGATGTGGCCGCGGCCTTCCTCGACAAGGACGATGTCGGCATGGTGAATGCGGTGCTCGACAAGCTGGCGCGGGTGGTGCGGCCCAAGGACTTCGCCAACTGAGATGACTGGAAAGCGCGAACCGAGCGGCGAGGACAAGCTGATCGAGCGCTTCTTCAAACCGCTCGCATCGCATCCCGGTGCGCTCGCACTCTCCGACGATGCCGCTTGCCTGACGCCTCCGGCGGGGCACGATCTCGTCCTGACCGCGGACATGGTCGTCGCCGGCGTACATTTCTTCGCGACCGATCCTGCCGAAACGATTGGGAAAAAAGCGCTTCGGGTAAATCTCTCCGACCTTGCTGCCAAAGGGGCCGAGCCCGTCGGCGCGCTCATGACGATCTCGTTTCAAGGGCGCGCCGATGAATCGTGGATCGAGAAATTCGCGCAAGGGCTCGGCGAGGATTGCGTGGCCTATGGTTGTCCGCTGCTCGGCGGCGACACCACGAAGACGCCGGGACCGCTTTCGATCTCGATCACCGCGATCGGCAAGGTGCCTGCGGGCAAGATGGTGCGCCGGGCTGGCGCGAAGCCGGGCGATCTCGTGGTGGTCTCCGGCACGATCGGCGACGGGGCGCTTGGGCTTAAAGCGCTGCGCGGAGGCAGCAGGCTTGGGCGGCTATCTCGCGAACAGACCGACGAATTGATCCGGCGCTACCGCGTTCCCGAGCCGAAGCTCGCGCTTGCGCCGCTTCTGCGCGAATACGCCAGTGCCGCGATGGATGTTTCGGATGGGCTGGTCGGCGATCTCGGCAAGCTCGCCGCGAGTTCAGGTGTCGGGGCGTTGGTCGAGGTCGCGAAGGTGCCGCTCTCGAACCCTGCATATGAAGCGCTGGAGACGGTGCCCGCGCTTCTGCAGGACGTGCTGACGGGCGGCGACGACTACGAAGTACTCGCTGCGATTGCCGAAGCCCGCTTTCCCGCTTTTGCCGAGGCCGCGGGCCGGGCTGGGGTCCCCGTCACGGCCATCGGCCGATTCTCTTCCGGGGATGGGATTCGGGCGATCGGGCTCCGGGGCGAGGAACTTTCTTTCGCAAAGAACGCCTACAGCCATTTCTAGGCCGAAAGTAAGCGCTTTCAGTCGCGGAATCCTGCTGAATCCTCGCCCGCCCTTGTTGCGCCGCGAGGGCATTTTTGGCAAAGGTGGCCCCGCTTTGGGGGGTGCCCTGAAGGCTCTCGCGCCGGGCTGATGGTCTGCGACGCGCAAGCAATTCGACAGAAGACTAGGGGCAAATCAATGCTTGCTATATGGCTGATTCTCGCCTGCGGCGTACTCGCGATTGCGTACGGCGTCTGGGCGACGAATTCTGTTCTATCCTCGGACGCTGGTAACCAGCGGATGCAGGAAATCGCGGCTGCGATCCGCGAAGGCGCGCAGGCGTACCTGCGCCGCCAATACGCGACGATCGGTATCGTCGGTATCGTTATTTTCGCTCTCGTCTGGTGGCTGTTGGGCGCGCTCGTCGCGGTCGGCTTCGCCATCGGCGCGATCCTGTCCGGCGCGACCGGCTTCATTGGCATGAACATCTCGGTGCGCGCGAATGTTCGCACCGCGCAGGCTGCCACGAAGTCGCTCGGCCAGGGCCTCGACCTCGCTTTCAAGTCGGGTGCGATCACGGGCATGCTCGTGGCCGGCCTCGCGCTTCTCGGCGTTGCGGGTTACTACGGCTTTCTCGTGTACGGCATGGGTCTGAACCCGGCGAGCCGCACGGTCGTCGACGCGCTGGTCGCGCTCGGCTTCGGTGCTTCGCTGATCTCGATCTTCGCCCGTCTCGGCGGCGGCATCTTCACCAAGGGTGCGGACGTCGGCGGCGATCTTGTCGGTAAAGTCGAAGCCGGCATTCCCGAGGATGATCCGCGCAACCCCGCCACGATCGCGGACAACGTCGGCGACAACGTCGGCGACTGTGCCGGCATGGCAGCCGACCTGTTCGAAACCTATGCGGTGACCGTCGTTGCGACGATGGTGCTGGCTGCGATCTTCTTCGCCGGCTCGCCGCTGTTCAACAGCCTGTTGATCTATCCGCTCGCGATCTGCGGCATCTGCATCATCACCTCGATCATCGGCACCTTCTTCGTGAAGCTGCCGGCGAACGAGTCGATCATGGGTGCGCTCTACCGCGGCTTCATCGCCTCGGCAGTGCTCTCGATCCCGGCGCTCGCGCTGGTCACGCACTACCTGCTCGGCTGGAATACGCCGATCACGGCGCAGGGCGTTACCTTCACCGGCACTTCGCTGTTCTGGTGCGGTGTTGCGGGTCTGGTCGTTACCGGCCTGATCGTGTGGGTCACCGAGTACTACACCGGCACCGACTATCGCCCGGTGAAGTCGATCGCACAGGCGTCGGTGACCGGTCACGGCACCAACATCATCCAGGGTCTCGCGGTCTCGATGGAAGCGACCGCGGTACCGGCGCTCATCATCATCGGTGGCATCTTGGTGACGTACTGGCTCGCGGGCCTGTTCGGCATCGCGATCGCGGTGACGGCGATGCTTGCACTCGCGGGCATGGTCGTGGCGCTCGACGCTTTCGGTCCTGTTACCGACAACGCCGGCGGCATCGCCGAAATGTCGGGCCTGCCGAAGGATGTCCGCAAGGCAACCGACGCGCTCGACGCGGTGGGTAACACCACCAAGGCGATCACCAAGGGCTATGCGATCGGTTCGGCGGGCCTCGGCGCGCTGGTGCTGTTCGCGGCTTACACTTCGGACCTCAACTACTTCGTGACGAACGCCGCGCAGTTCAAATACTTCACCGGCGTGAAGGTCGACTTCTCCTTGTCGAACCCCTACGTCGTCGTGGGTCTGTTGTTCGGTGGTCTCTTGCCGTACCTGTTCGGATCGATGGGCATGATGGCCGTCGGCCGTGCTGCCGGCTCGATCGTCGAAGAAGTGCGCCGTCAGTTCCGTGAAAAGCCGGGCATCATGCAGGGCAAGGACAAGCCGGATTACGGCAAGGCCGTTGACCTGCTGACCAAGGCCGCGATCAAGGAAATGATCATTCCTTCGCTGCTTCCGGTGCTGTCGCCGATCGTCGCTTACTTCGCGATCTACTACATCGCGGGTGGCGGTGCGGTCGGTAAAGCCGCGGGCTTTGCGGCGCTCGGTGCGATGCTGCTCGGTGTGATCGTGACGGGTCTCTTCGTCGCGATCTCCATGACCGCCGGTGGCGGCGCGTGGGACAACGCCACGAAGTACATCGAAGACGGTCACTTCGGCGGCAAGGGCTCCGAGCCGCACAAGGCGTCCGTCACCGGCGACACCGTCGGCGATCCCTACAAGGATACGGCCGGTCCGGCAGTGAACCCGATGATCAAGATCACGAACATCGTGGCGCTCCTGCTGCTGGCGATCCTCGCGCACTAAGCGCGATACCAAACGAAAAGCCCGCGGGGAGCGATCCTCGCGGGCTTTTTCTTTTTCGCCTTGCGCTGACTCTAGTTGCCGGCGCCGAACGGATTGATATTGCCGACGTTCTTCAGGATGTTGCCGACCAGCGAAATGTCGGCGCCGCCGGCCATGGTGGTGCGGCTGATGAAGTCGAAGATCTTGCCGTCCTGCAGGCCGTAATTCGCGATCCTCGTCACGCGGCGATCGGCGCTGAAATAGACCACGAGCACGCGCTGATCGATGACCTGCGGCCGGAGGAACGCCGTCTGCCGGGTCTTCTGCGAAATGTAATAGAAGGCTTCGCCCGAAACCGTCGCGACCGTGGAGGGCGTGCCCAGCACGAGGAGCACCTGTTCCTGGCTGGCGCCGATCGGCACCTGCTGGAGCGCGTTCTCGTCCAGGATATAGCCGCGGTTATAGGTCTGGGTGATCCCGCTTATCGGCACGTCGATGCCGCTGCTGCATCCGGCCACCAGAACGGAAGAGAGCACCGCCGCTGCCGAGAGGGCGCGGCGAAGGGATTTGATCTGCAACGGCGCTACGAGCATTATCGATAATTGCCGGATTGACTTGTCGCGACCCCGCGACTACCCCGCGCGGCTACGAAACGCAAATTGGCCCCCGGTATGTTCCTGTTCAAGAAGCGCGATGACGCGCGGCGGAAGACCATTGAACGCCTCTATGGCGCGATCGTGGCGCAGGCCCGCATGCCCGCGTTCTACCTCGATTTCGGTGTTCCCGACACGGTCGAGGGCCGTTTCGATCTGCTCGTGCTGCACATGCATCTTGTGAATGCGCGGTTGGTGGAGGCCGGCGAGGCGGGGGTGGCGCTCGGCCAGGAGA
>CAUJKG010000423.1 GCA_963205465.1 Pseudomonadota bacterium
GATTTACCGATAGCCTCGCGCAGTTCGGTCGCGCCGCCATCCGGATAAAGCTCGAGTGTGTCCGCGCCAAATCGATAGGCTTCCACCGCCTTGGGGCTCGGGCCGAGCGGCGTCTCGTTCGAGGAGAGCTTGATCACCTTCGCAACCCCCGGCGCATGGCTGCGGCCGGGAACATAGGCGTCGATCTGCATGACACCGGCGCGCGGCTGCGGACGTTGGGACTGGCTGGAAGCGCTCATTCTCGTGAACCTTGGATAAGATGACTTAGGCTTTGTGCGGGACGGTATAGCGGGTCGCATGGCCGCCGACGAGGGCCGATGCGCGCACCGAGGCGCCGGCCTCTTTCAGGGACGCAAGCACCTGATCGATGTTCCGGCCCTGCGGCACCGAGATCAGGAGCGCGGCACTGTCCAAGCCGGTGTCGGGCAAGGCGATCACTTCCGCGAGCGGCGCAAGCGCACGCGAAGCGGAAGCGCTCCAGCCCGCGACATGCACGCTCCAGACCTCGACTTCATGGACGGCCGCATCGGCGGGCAACGGCTTCGACAAAACGAAAAGCGGCAGTGCCGCCGGATGATCGCCGCGTTCGACGAACGGCAGGCGCGCGATGATCTTCGGCTTGCCCTCGCCTTCGAGATCGCGCCACCACGCCTTGCCGCCCGCAACGGCTTCGGCGCGCACCAGGCCGAGATCGCCGCGCGACTTCGCCACTGCTTCGACCACCGGCAAAGCGCCGACATGCTGCACGACCGGCACCGTGTAGCCGAAATGGAACCGCACGGAGTCGCGCACCAGCGCGTCACCGGACGAGAGATCGACGTGCACCGAATAAGCCTGCTGCACATAAGTGAAGGTCGCGATGATGACGCGCCAGATGCTCTCGACGGTATCGAGTGGAAGCAGGCCGCGGTGCCGCTCGACCAAAAGCCGCATCATCGACGCCTCGCGTGCGGGGCGAAAGGCCGAACCGGTTTCGTTCGATTTTTTGACCTTGATCAGCGTATCGATGATGCCCGAACGCTCGATCAAGAGCTCATGCATGGCGCGATCGATCCGGTCGATCTCGGCGCGCAGCTCGCCGAGCGTGGGCGCCTGTCCCTTCTCTGGGCTCGAATTGGGCGAATTAACCATTGCGGCGCGCCGGCTCTGTTAGGATCCGGCCCCTGATAGCGCGGGCGAGCCGACAAGCAAAGAATTCATTGACCGTTCAGGCCGCGGCTGCCTACCTCTCTTTGGCCCTGTTATAGTGCCAAAGGGCCGCCTGAGGATCGTATGACCATCATTCGCATTGAGCGCGAGGAGAAAGACAGCCCCGCGGAAATCATCCGCCGCGAGGTGGACGAGCCGCACTCGCAGGTCGTTCGCTTCGGCGCAGACAAGCCGCTGAAGCTGGACGCCGGTGTCGTGCTGCCGTCCTATCAGGTCGCTTATCAGACCTATGGCGAACTCAATGCCGACAAATCCAATGCGATCCTGATCTGCCATGCGCTAACCGGCGACCAACACGTGCACAACGTGCACCCGGTGACCGGCAAACCGGGCTGGTGGGACTCGCTCGTCGGTCCTGGGCTGCCGATCGATACCGACCGCTTTTTCGTGATCTGCTCGAATGTGCTCGGCGGCTGTCTCGGCACCACTGGACCTGCCTCGAAGAATCCCGCGACCGGCGAAGCCTATGGCCTCTCGTTCCCAGTCGTGACCATCCGCGACATGGTGCGCGCGCAAGCGGCGCTGATCGATCACCTCGGCATCGATCAGCTGCTCGGCGTCGTGGGCGGCTCGATGGGCGGCATGCAGGTGCTGCAATGGGCCGTGACCTATCCCGAGCGCATCTTCTGCGCGCTCCCGATCGCGACCGCAGCGCGTCATTCCGCACAGAACATCGCCTTCCACGAAGTCGGCCGCCAGGCCGTCATGGCCGATCCCGACTGGCGCGAAGGCAAATATCTTTCTCAGGGCACGAGCCCCCGCCGCGGCCGCGCAGTCGCGCGCATGGCCGCGCACATCACCTATCTGGCGGACCCAGCCCTCCACCGCAAGTTCGGCCGCCGTTTGCAGGATCGCGAATTGCCGACCTTCGGCTTCGACGCGGATTTCCAGGTCGAGAATTATCTGCGCTATCAGGGCTCCAGCTTCGTCGAACGCTTCGACGCGAACAGCTATCTCTACATCACCCGCGCAATGGACTATTTCGACATCGCCGCCGAACATGGCGACGTGCTCGCAAATGCCTTCCGTGAGTTGAAATCGCGCGTCTGCGTGATCTCGTTCACGTCCGACTGGCTGTTTCCGACCGAGGAAGCGCGCGACATCGTGCATGCGCTGAACGCGGCAGGCGCACCGGTATCCTTCGCCGAGATCGAGACCGACAAAGGCCACGACGCTTTCCTGCTGGACGAGCCCGAACTGTTCGGGATCGTGCGCGGTTTTCTCGACGCCGCGGCGAAGAAACGTGGCGTAAAGGCAAAGTAGTTCTCTCATGCTCACGAGCACCAATCCCGGCGTCTTCACACCACAACCCGTCGCCAAGACCCCACGCATCGACCTCGTAGTGGTCGCGAACATGGTGGAGCCAGGCTCGCGCGTGCTCGACGTCGGCTGCGGCGACGGCGAACTCCTGCAATTGCTTGCCGAGACCCGCGACGTGGACGCACGCGGCATCGAAATCTCGCGCGACGGCGTGAACGAATGCGTTGCCAAGGGCCTTGCCGTGATTCAGGGCGACGCCGACACCGATCTTGTAGACTATCCCGACGACACGTTCGACTATGTGATCCTCTCGCAAACGCTGCAGGCGACGCGCCGCCCGCGCTGGGTGCTTGAGCAGATGCTCCGCATCGGCAAGCGGGTGATCGTGTCGTTCCCGAACTTCGGCCATTGGCGCATTCGCGGCCAGCTTCTGTGGAACGGCCGCATGCCGATCACGCAGAACCTGCCGGTGAGTTGGTACGACACGCCAAATATCCACTTCTGCACGATCCGGGATTTCGTCGACTTGTCGCGTGAACTCGACGTGAAGATCGAGCGCGCGGTGGCCTTCGGTCCGAGCGGCGGGCGCGTGCG
>CAUJKG010000424.1 GCA_963205465.1 Pseudomonadota bacterium
TAGACCGCCGTCTTCGGCTTCTCCTTGGCGAGCCAAGCCGCCAGCGCCGCCGACTGCTGACCGGCGCGCGCATTGACGCGGAACACATTCGGCGAGCAGCGGTCACCCGTGATGGAGTCGGCGAACGATACGGTCGTGGCAATCAGCACGCCCGAGCGTTCGGCGAGTTGCCCGACCGCAAGCGTGGAGCCCGAGTTCACTGTTCCGGTGATGAAATGAACCTTGTTCACCTGAATGAGCTTCTCGGCCTTCTGTACGGCGACGGAAGGATTCGCTTCTTCGTCTTCGAAAATCAGTTCGATCTTGCGGCCCTTGATGCCGCCGGCGTTGTTGATCTCGGCGGCCGCGAGTTCAAGACCCCAGCGCACCTGCTGACCGATGCCGGCATAAGTGCCGCTGAGCGGCGTTACCACGCCGATCCGAATCGCTTCCTGCGCGGTGACGCCGAACGACGTCAGCGCGAGTAACGCTGCTCCCAATATGTATTTCACAAAACCCATGGTTTCCTCCTCTGGTTTGTTCTTCCACCTGCGGATACGGACCGCAGACTCACTCGACTTCCCTTGGACTGACATGGACGCTTCGCGCGAAGCGTCTCGACACCGCCGTGGAATTCATCCGGATGACGCGGGCGGTTGCAGCTATGCCCCCCAACCCGATACAAATGATGAGGGTAGCGTCTTCGGAATCGTTCAGAAACTTTTTCGCTGTGCGCCGCGCCACTTCGTCGAAAGCGCGTTCCAGATCGGGGTAGCGAATTTCCGATCGCCCGCGACCTTTTCTTCGAGGCCCCCGTGCAGCACAAAGGATGCCAGAGCGAATGCTTCGGCGAGCTGCAGCGTCCCCATGACCTGCCCTCACATCGTCGGCATAGCTTCCGCGGCCGATCATCGGCGCAGCATCTTCAATGCGCACCCGCGATCGCATAAGCCAGCGATTGTCTGATTGTTCCGGCGTCAACGCTTGCTTCCCAATTCTCTGCTCTGTCGGCAGATTGAGGAAATGCTTACGAAATGCAGATATCTACGCGATACCGCGGAGTCTCAGGACTTACCAACCAGTCTCAAAAACAGGCGGGAAATGCGGTAAAATACCGGCATCTGGAGTGTGCAGTCCGGAGCCTCGTCATGACGAGGAACTGGTTCGGCTCCGGTCCAGCGCGATTATGAAAACCGCGAGCAATGTCCCGGCGTACTGAAGCCAAGCATGCAACTCATATTCACGAGGTTCGCCTGCGAACCGATATTGGCCTGCACTGCCAGCTTCATGCGCAACACGTCTCATGAGCATTCGACGCCGTATTCGTACAATACCGGAATAGCTAATGGAAATGCGTGGGCGAAAGAGCTGACTCGCGCGCCACGCAATCCAAATCAATCGTGAGCGTGTCCATCGTGAATTCTGATGGCAAGCGTTGAGAGGAAGGATGCCGAATTCGAGCAGTTCAATCGGACGTGGAGAAGGTCCGCGGCGCTCGTCTTGCGACGGCAACATTCCGGAAGCTTCATCGCCCGGCTGGCCTTCCCGCCATCCACGCACGGGGTGGCGATGAGGTAAACACGGCCATCTCCTCAGCAAATGCGCCTCGAACACGACAAAACAGCCGAACGATTAACAAGAATAGCAATTGCAGCTATGATTGCCGAAACCAGTAACGGCTATTTCGAATGAAAACGTTAGACGGACAGTTTGACTATGTGGTGGTCGGTGCCGGCACTGCCGGTTGCATCGTCGCGAACAGAATATCCGCTGATCCGAAATCTCGTGTGCTTCTGCTCGAAGCCGGCAGCACGGATAACTGGATCTGGTTTCACATCCCTGTCGGTTATCTCTTCGCCATTGGCAATCCGAGATCCGACTGGCTGTTCAAGACGGAGCCGGAAGCAGGCCTGAACGGCCGGTCGCTCGCCTATCCGCGCGGCAAAGTCATCGGCGGCTCGTCAGCGATTAACGCGATGATTTCCATGCGGGGGCAAGCCGCCGACTACGATCACTGGCGGCAGCTTGGACTGTCGGGCTGGGGATGGTCAGACGTCTTGCCGGCATTCAGAAAACTGGAAGACCACTTTCTCGGAGATAGCGACCACCACGGCGTTGGCGGCGGATGGAGAATCGAAGCTCCCAGATTGTCATGGAAGGTTCTTGATGCCGTTTCGGATGCGGCTGCACAGATGGGCATCAGAAAAACACCAGACTTCAATACGGGCGATAACGAAGGTGTCGGATACTTCCACGTCAATCAGAAATTCGGGCGGCGTTGGTCGTCAGCCCGCGGTTTCCTCAAGCCGGTGCTTTCCCGTCACAACTTGCGAGTCGAAACAAACGTATTGGCCGACCGTCTGATCATCGAAGACGGCCGCGTGGTCGGCGTAAGATTCAGACAAGGCGCCGATTTTGTCGAAGCTCGCGCAAACCGGGAAGTTATTCTGTGCGCCGGCTCAATCGGATCGGTCCAGGTGATGCAACGCTCGGGGATTGGCCCCGGCGAATGGCTACGTTCTCTCGGCATCAACGTCATGCTCGACCGGCAAGGTGTCGGCCGCAATCTCCAGGATCACTTGCAGCAGCGCGCCATCTATAAAGTGCATGGAATACGCACGTTAAACGAGACGTATCACTCGCTGTGGCGGCGCGCGGCGATGGGATTGGATTATGCCGTCAGACGGCGCGGGCCCCTGACGATGGCGCCTTCTCAATTAGGAATCTTCACTCGCTCCGACGACAGCAAAGACCGCGCGAACATTCAGTTCCACATTCAGCCGTTGTCTTTGGACAAATTCGGAGATCCTCTCCATCGCTTTCCCGCAATTACGGTCGCAGCCTGCAATCTGCGTCCTACATCTCGCGGAACCATAAAGATAAGTGCCGCATCGCCTGATGCTGCGCCCGCGATCTCGCCGAACTATCTTTCGACCGTGGAAGACAAGCAGGTTGCGGCCGACGCTATCCGCGTCACCCGCCGCTTGATGCGCCAGCAAGCACTCCAGCCATACCGGCCCGAAGAGTATCTTCCGGGTCCGTCGGTCGGCGACGATGATGCGTCACTGGCCAAAGCTGCGGGCGATATCGGCACCACGATATTCCACCCTGTCGGCACTGCCAAAATGGGCCTTGCCAGCGACCCCCTCGCCGTCGTTGACGAGAGACTTCGCGTTCGCGGCCTTGCAGGGCTGCGCGTGATCGATGCGTCGATCATGCCTACGATTACGTCTGGGAATACGAATACGCCGACTGCGATGATCGCCGAGAAGGGAGCGGCTTTTGTTCTCGACGATGCTCGACGGGCTTAGATGGCTGCAATCCAGTAGAGCGGAATTATATGCGGCCGGGCCGGTGACCGCCTGAACTCTTCCCGCAGGATGCCGCGCCGGCGTTCTCTTACCGGTGAGCGATAAACTGCCGCCAGCCGCCGAAACGGGAAATATTCTCCG
>CAUJKG010000425.1 GCA_963205465.1 Pseudomonadota bacterium
ATTCCTGCTGTTGCTGACGACGCAGCTGAAGAACCAGAATCCGCTGGATCCGCTGGATACCAACCAGTTCACGCAGCAGCTGGTGCAGTTCGCCGGCGTCGAGCAGCAGATCCGCACCAACGAGTCCCTGGAAGCGCTCGTCAACCTCAACAAGACCAGCCAGCTTTCGACGGCGATGAACTATGTTGGTGCGACCGTGACGGCCGATGGCGCGACCAGTGCGCTGAAGCAGGGTGTTGCCACCTGGTATCTCACCGCGCCGCGTGCGGCGGCGGCGACGATCAATGTTTCTGACTCCACCGGCAACGTCGTCTTCACGCAGGAGACCACGCTCGAAGCGGGTACCTATGCGTACAACTGGGACGGCAAGCTCGCGAACGGCCAGACCGCGCCCGAGGGGCAGTATACGATCAAGATCAACGCGAAGGACGCGAACGGTCAGGGCGTGACCGTCTCGACCCAATTCTCCGGCGTGGTCGATGCGGTCGATCTCTCCGGCAGCGAGCCCTTGCTCATGATCGGCACGGCGCTGCTCACGATGGACAAGATCAAAACGGTACAGCGGCCGACCGCGCAACAAGCGTCGAGCCAGTAAAAACCCCGGTTTTACAACGCTTTTCGCATGGTTCCGGCTCCGTCAAATGTGACGGAGCCCAATAACCTTTTGGAAACAACCTCTTAGGGAAATGTTCATGGCTCATAGTTAGGGTGAGCCTATCAAGTGTTGTGTTTTGAGTGAGTTCGTAATGACGGAAGTGCATCGCCCGCGCGTGAAGTACGTGATCGGTCCGGACGGCAGTCCTCTCACGATCGCTGATCTTCCACCGCCGAGTACCCGCCGTTGGGTCATTCGCCGCAAGGCCGAAGTCGTTGCGGCCGTGCGTGGCGGTTTGCTCTCGCTCGAAGAGGCCTGCGCGCGCTACACGCTCACCGTCGAGGAATTCCTGAACTGGCAGGCCTCGATCGACAAACACGGTCTGGCCGGTCTTCGCACCACGCGCATCCAGCAGTACCGGATGTAAGGCAGACTTTCTATCGGGATGCTGGCGCTAGAACAGGCGCAGCAATCCAATTCCGATCACGATCAGAACGAGCGCGGCCCAACGTCTGGGGCCGAAGCGCTCGTTGAAGAGCAACGCTCCCAAGATGGCAGCAAAGAGCACCGAGGTTTCGCGCAGCGCCGCGACGAGACCGATCGGCGCTTTGGTCATGGCCCAGAGCGCGATGCCATAGCTTGCGATCCCGAGCGCCCCACCGAAGAGCGAACGTATCCAGAAGCCGCGTTCTTTTTCCGCGACCTGCTTGCGGTAGAAAACCAGCGCGATGAGGACGATCAGCGCTGCCGTTCCCGCCATCATCCACGATACGTAAGCAGCAGCGCTTCCCGCCAGCCGCGCGCCCACGCCGTCGATCAGCGTGTAAGCGACCACGACGGCGGCATTGGTGAAGGCAAGCACGGCTGCACGCGGCGTCAGCCCGCCGCGCAGAAGCGCATCGGCCGAAAGGGCGACGACACCGGCTGCGATCGCGCCGACGGCAAGCCAGCCCGAGAGGGAAAGCATCTCGCCGAGCCATAGTGCGGCAAGGATCGCGGTGAAGGCGGGCGCGGTGCCGCGCGTCAGCGGATAGGCGACGCCGAGATCGGCGTGGCGCAAGGCATAACCGACCAGCACGAAATAGATCACATGGATCGCAGACGAAAGGGCGATCAAGGGCCAGCTCGGCGCAAGCGGCAAGGGGCTCATCATGGCGATGGGTAGGCCGACCACGCCCGCGCCGACCGCGATCGCGGCCGCAGCGGCGAGCTTGTCGGGCTCCCATTTGATGAGGGCATTCCAGCTTGCGTGCAGAAGCGCGCCGGCCAGCACCGCGAGGAGAATTGGGGTGGTCAAGGATGATCCGTCTTTACTTCAATTCAGCCATACGGCTTTTGCGCGGCGCCGCCAACCGCCGAGGCTTGCGCTTTTGCCGTGCTGCGGCTTCGATAGCGGCGTAACGGGGGTGTTATGTTTCGGTTTGCGGCGAACCTGAACATGCTGTTTGGCGAATATGCGTTCCGGGACCGTTTCGCGGCGGCCCATCACGCCGGCTTTCCTGCGGTCGAACTGCTGCATCCCTATGCCGAGCCGGTCGAGCATCTGCGCGAATGGCTCGCGGCAAGCCGCCTGCAATGCGTGCTCATCAACACGCCGTTTTCTCCCGAGGGTGGCGACACCGGCTGTGCCGCCATCGCGGGGCGCGAACAGGACTTCGAACGCAAGATCGATCTGGCGCTGAGTTATGCGCGCGCACTCGACGTGCCGACCATCCATGTGATGGCGGGCGACGCCATTGCCGACGCGCGCAATACCGACACCTTTATCTCGAACCTCTACGCCGCCGGACAGTCGGCCGCGGAAGTCGGGATCGCGCTGACCATCGAGCCGCTGAATGCGCGCGACCGGCCGAACTACTTCCTGCGCACCAACGCGCAGGCGGTGGAAATTCTCGAAGCCGTCGGCCTCGACAACGTGCGGCTGCAATTCGATGTCTATCATACCCAGATTACCGAGGGTGATCTGATCCGCAGGATCGAGAAACACGCGGACCGGATCGGGCATGTGCAGATCGCCGGCGTGCCGCTGCGCGACGAGCCTGATTGCGGCGAGGTGAATATTGCCGCGGTGCTGAATGCGCTCGCCTTCTCCAGCTATGACGGCTTCATCGGCTGCGAATATCGCCCGCGCGGGCGCACGGAAGACGGATTAACCTGGATCGCACCTTATCGCTCGGCGCTCCAGGACTGACGTGACTCGGCGGCAGCCCCTCGCTAATCTTGCCCCGCGGCGATGGGACAGGGACGAGTAACGTGAGTGAGAAGAACAAGCCGGTCATGCCGGCTGCTGCGACCCCGCTGAAGCAGGCTTTGCACGATGCCCGGATCGAGGCGGCGGAGCGTTCCGCGGTCGTGGTCGATCTGCGCGACGCGGAAATGGCGCGGCTCGAGATCCTCAACGAAGCGGTCGATAAGGTGTTCAAGGATATTCCGGCGCGCCACGCGGATTATTTCGACCGCGGCGTTTCCGGCGGCTCGCAGCCGCGGCTATGGCTCGACGCGATCACCCATGTCGCGATGGGCGGCGACAAGCGGACCTATCGTCTGTTGACCGACACCGCGAACGGCCGCCGCGTGCTGGAAGAAAGCAGTGAAGTTCCGGAAATGCGCGAGGCCGTCACGCGCTATGTCGCGCGCCGGTTGGTTGCGCGCGAGCAGGCGCTCGCCACGACCGAGCGCACGATCGATGCGCCAGCGAGCAATCGCGGGCTCATTGCGCTGGCGTTTGCGATCGGTGCGATCTTCGGCGCGATCGCGCTATTCGCAGCGGTGTGGGTGACGACGTAGCTGCTTTGTAGTTTCCGCTTCGCGGAGACCACGAAGCGATACATCAAATCAGCTTCGTACTTCTGATCTTCGCGATGCCAGCATGCGCGGGAATGAAACCGAAGCTTTCCATCTCGCAGGCCCAAGCGCCCGGCTTGCCGCCGATCCGATAAAGATTGTACGCGCCGCCGCGTTCGCTATGGCCGCCGGGATTGGAGGCGGAAGGCACGCCGACCACGTTCACGTTGCCGTCGGGTCCGGCGATCTGATGCAGCATCGCCTTGTGCTTATGTCCGTGCAGCACGAGTTCGGCTCCTTCGCGCGCAACGACCTCGCGGAAGGCGGCTGCATCGGTCAGCACTTCGTGCGGTGAGTGTCGGCCGACCGGCGGATGATGAATGAGCACGACGCGGAAGCGGCCTTCTTTTTTTGTCTCGCGCAGGAGCCGCTCGAATTCCGCGAGTTGCGGGTTCCCCAGCTTTCCAGTCGCCAGCAAAGGCGCGGTCGGGATCGCGGTAGAGAGGCCGATCATGGCGAGATCGCCACGGCGGCGCAGGAACGGAAAGGCGTTGCCGCTCCGCGGGGCGTCTTCGCCGGCAATATAGTCCTTCCACAGATCGATATGCAGCAGCGCAGTGCCGCGCACATAGGCGTCGTGGTTGCCGGGCACCATGGAGACGTTTTCGCCGCTGCCGAGGCTTTCCAGAAAGCGGTGCGCGAGGCCGTATTCGTCGGGCAGGCCGAGATTGACGAGATCGCCGGTGACCGCGAGGTGATCGAAGCCGCGGTGCTGCATGTCGCGCACCAGCGCGCTCAGGAAATCCGGACTGTGGTGGATCGAGCGGCGCGCGCGCCAGTTGAAATAGCCGACTGCGCGCTTGCCCATAAGCTCGACGAGCTTCGGGCGCGGCATTGGCGAAAGGTGCGGGTCGGAAAGATGGGCGAGCGTGAACATCGGTCCTGTCTAGCCGGATTTCTCTTGCTGTATAAGCACTGAATGCTCCGCCGATTCTTCCATCTTTACTGGCGCTTTCGGCGCGGCATGACGCTCGGCGTGCGCGGCGTCGTGCTCCGCGATGGTGAAGTGCTGCTGGTGCGCCACGGCTATACGCCGGGCTGGCATCTGCCCGGCGGCGGGGTGGAGCCCGGTGAGAGCTTCGAACAGGCGCTGGCGAAAGAGCTTTTGGAAGAGGGCAATGTGCGGGTCGAAGGGACGCCGCAACTCCACGGGTTGTTTCAGAACAAGCATGCCTCCGCGCGCGATCACGTCGCGGTCTATGTGGTGCGGGAGTTTCGCTATGACGGCCCACCGCAGCCGAATTTCGAGATCAAGGAATCGAAATTCTTTCCGCTCGACGCCTTGCCCGAGGCGACGACTGCGGCAACGCGGCGGCGGCTTGCCGAAGTGCTGGAAGGCAAGGCTCCGCCCGCGCAGTGGTGATCAGGCGGCTTTCTTGAGCCTTGCGCGATCGTGCGGCGCGCCGAGATCAAGCTCGGGCCCGACCGGAACGATGCCGGTCGGATTGATCTGCCGGTGGCTCGCGTAATAATGCGTCTTGATGTGATCGAAATTCGTGGTCGAGCCGAAGCCCGGCATCTGGAACAGCTCGCGCAGATAGTTCGAAAGGTTCGGATAGTCCGCGATGCGCCGCAGGTTGCATTTGAAGTGTCCGACATAGACGGCGTCGAAACGGACAAGCGTCGTGAAGAGCCGCACGTCGGCTTCGGTCGGCCGGTTGCCGGCGAGGTAGCGCTGGTTCGAAAGCCGCGTCTCGACGTTGTCGAGTTCGGAGAATAGCGTCCGGAACGCTTCTTCATAGGCGGCCTGCGATGTTGCGAAGCCCGCGCGGTACACGCCGTTGTTGATGTTCTTGTAAACGCGCGCGTTCACCGCATCGATGTCGGCGCGCAACGCTTGCGGATAATAATCCTCGCGGTTGCCGGTCAGATCGTCGAAGGCGCTGTTGAACATGCGGATGATCTCGGACGACTCGTTGTTCACGATCGTGTTTTGCTTCCGGTCCCAGAGCAGCGGCACTGTCACGCGGCCGGTGTAGTCCGATTTCGCTGCCAGATAGACCTCGTAGAGCCGCTCTTTGCGAAGCAGGATGTCGCCGGTCGCGCCGGGATAGTCGTTAAAGGTCCAGCCTTCCTCGAGCATCAGCGGGTTCACGATGGAAACCGAGATGAGGTCTTCGAGGTTTTTCAGCTTGCGGAAAACCAGCGTGCGATGCGCCCAGGGGCAGGCCAGCGAAACATAAAGATGATAGCGGTCTTTCTCTGCGGCAAAACCACCTGCGCCGGAAGGGCCGGGTGCGCCGTCTGGCGTAATCCAGTTGCGGAAGCTCGTGGTGGTGCGTTCGAAGCGCCCGCCGGTGGACTTCGTTTCGTACCATTGATCCTGCCAGACGCCGTCAACCAAGAGGCCCATCACATTCTCCTTGTCCGTCGTATCTTTCCGCTCAATTCCGGCAAAACAACGCATGCCTTCCGCATTTGCAACCCGGCCGTTATTGGACCGGCCCGGGTGGGCGTGGTATTGGCGCCCGCGAATGCAAGCCGGAAGCAAGTGCCTTGGCCGATCTGTCGCTCAATATCCAACCCGAAACGCCGGAAGACGATCCGGCTATCGAAAAACTCTCCGAACGCACGTTCGGGCCGGGACGTTTTGCGCGTTCGGCCTATCGTTTGCGTGAAGGCTTCGCGCATCAGCGTGAACTTTCCTACACCGCGCGTATCGGCACGCTGCTGGTCGGGTCGGTGCGTTTGACGCCGATCAAGATCGGTACGGCGAAGGCGCTCCTGCTCGGACCGCTTACCGTCGAGCCGCCGTTCCGTAGCCGTGGCGTCGGCCGCGCGCTGATGGATGCCTCGATGAAGGCGGCGAAGGACGCTGGCGTGAAGCTCATTCTCCTGGTCGGCGACGAGCCTTATTACGGCAGGCTCGGCTTCAAGAAAGTCGAGCATGGACGCATCAAGATGCCGGGGCCGGTCGATCCGGAGCGCGTGCTGATTGCGGAACTGGTTGCCGGTGCGTTCGAAGGGGTCAGCGGCGCGGTGCGCCGCGACTACGGGCGAAGCTAGCGGCCTTCGCGAGCCATCGAAGGCAGATTTATCTGCCTTCGCGAGCCCAAGCCGCGGCGATGCCCGCGAGCAGGATCAGCAATCCCGATAAACCGGCGAAGAGCGGAAACAGTCCGAGCCCGCGCACGACGCTGGCGTCGCGCAGTTTGATGCCGAGCCAATCCGGTCCCGCGAAGCGCTCGGCCGAGCGGATCGCGGCAATGCGTGGCGCGCCGTCGGCAAGATCGGCGAGGCGCAAGATCCCGCCCGCGGTGCCATTGACGAGTGGTTGCATGATCTCGCGGGTGCTGGTGACTTCGAGATATTCGCGCGGATTGAGCGGCCCGAGATTGATCAGCGCGGTGAGCTTGCCGTCGCTCGCGCGCCACAGGCCGAGTTCTTCGGCCTTCACGGTGGCGCGGAAAATACCAGGCTCGGCTTGCACGAGGTTCAGCGCCTGCGTGCCGCCGGACGGATTGGTGATCGTGACGGGTTCGACCGTCTCGTTCATGGTGCGGCGTTCGACGAGGATCTCGTTGCCGCGCGCGCTCATGACGAGACGTTCTTCCTCAAGCTCAGGCTCCTTCATCAGCCAGTGCGACAGCCGCCGCAACAGATCGAGATGCGGGCCGCCGCCTTCGTAACCGCGCGCCCAGAGCCAGATGTGATCGGACAAAAGCAGCGCGACTCGGCCCTGCTCGAAACGCGAGAGCACGAGCAGCGGATGATTGTTCGGCCCGTTCATGAGCGCGGTGCCGGTCGAGGTCTGCGCCTCGATCAGCCGGAAGAAGCGACTCCATTGCGGCGGCGAGGTTTCGGAACCGGGAAGCTGGCGCGTCACCGGATGACGCTTGCCTTCGTCGGTGAGCCCGGCGCGATAGCCGATCTCGGTGATGTTGCCGGTGGGTGTTGCCGGCAGGATCGCTTCCAGCGGCGTGCGCCATACGGAATTCCTGCCGGCGTAATCGGGGCCGGCTGCGATCAGCATCGCGCCGCCCGCGCGGACATATTCGACGATGTTGTCGAAATAGATCAGCGGCAGCACGCCCTGCTGGGCGTAGCGATCGAAGATGATGAGATGAAAGTCCCGGATCTTCTGCTGGAACAACTCGCGGATCGGGAAAGCAATCAGCGAAAGCTCGTTGATCGGGGTGCCGTCCTGCTTTTCCGGCGGACGCAGAATGGTGAAATGCACGAGATCGACGTTGGCGTCGGATTTCAGCAGATTGCGCCAGGTGCGCTCGCCCGAATGCGGCTCGCCGGAAACGAGCAACACGCGCAGCTTTTCCCGCACGCCGTCGATGGTCAGCGCCGCGCGGTTGTTCAAGAGCGTCAGCTCGCCCTCGAGCGGTGCGGCTTCGATCTCGACGATGTTCGCGCCGGCATGGGTGATTTCCACCTGCACCTGCTCTTCGACGCCAGCGGTGACGACGCTGTTCGCGATCACCATGCCGTCGCGGCGCACGGTGACGTTCACGCGTGCGCCGTTCGGGATGCCTTCGTCCTGAATGCGGAAGCCGATGGTCTGGCGCTGGCCGACGATGCCGAAGCGCGGCGTCGAGGTGAGCGCGACGCGGCGGTCGCGTTCGTTTTCTTTTCCCGTGATGAGCGCATGCACCGGCGCGTCGAAGCCGAGATGCTGCGGCAGCGGCACGTCATGCACGCGGCCGTCGGTAATCATGATCGCACCGGCGACGCGCTCTGGCGGCACGTCGGCAAGGGTCGCGCTCAAAGCCGCGAAGAGCTTGGTGCCGTCGCCTTCACTGTCGGCGCCGCCGTCCACGATCCGTACTTCGAGATTGCGGATCGCGCCGAGGCGCTCTTTCAGAATTTCCGCGGCCTTGTTGGTCGCCTCCATGCGGTCGCCGAAACGCTGGCTCGCGCTTCTGTCCAGCACGACGGCGACGACGGAGGTGAGGGGATCGCGGTCTTCTCGTGTCAGAGACGGGTTGGCGAGCGCGATGATACCGAGCGCAAGCGCGAACGCCCGCATGATCGCGCCGCGCGTGCGGGAGAGCAGGAGCAATGCTGCCACCAGCGCGGCGACGACTGCCGCGCCTGCGAGCCAGGGCAACGGGATCAGCGGTTCGAAGGCGATGCCGAGGTTCATGGTGTCACTGCCCCAACCTTTCGAGCAATGCCGGTACGTGCACCTGATCGGCCTTGTAGTTGCCAGTCAGC
Source organism: Pseudomonadota bacterium (assembly GCA_963205465.1). Classification (GTDB taxonomy): domain Bacteria; phylum Pseudomonadota; class Alphaproteobacteria; order Rhizobiales; family Xanthobacteraceae. Next base: position 8,606 of record CAUJKG010000425.1, read on the forward strand.
ACATACATCACGATGTTGACGCCGACGCGGAAGGCATATTCGCGCTGGCGCGGCTCGCCCGGCGTCATCGGCAGCAACGGCTGGCCGTCCGCGCTCAAGGCCCAGGCGCCGGCGAGATCGTTCGAGGTAATCAGGATCGGCGACACGCCGTCGCCCGCGCGCGCCGGGCGGTTCGCCTGTTCTTCCTCATTGGCGGGCAGCGTCTCGACCCAGAGATTGCCGCTGGTAAAGCGTCCGGGAAAATCGCGCAGGATATAAAATGCTTTCGTCAGCACGTGATCGCGCGGCACCGGTTCGAGTTCGGGCAGATCGAGCGAGGAGAGAATGTCGCGCAGGGTCGCCGTCGCCGGCGAGAGCTGGCCGCTGCGCGGATCGGTGATTGCGAGCGCATCGCGGGTATCGAACAGGATGGTGCCGCCCTGTTTCATATAGGCGTCGATGCGGGCCAGTACCTCCGGCGCGGGTCGTGGCGTGCCCGGCACGATCGGCCAATAGAGGATGGGGAAGAAGGCGAGTTCGTCCTTCGCGATGTTCACGCCCATCGGCGTGCCGGGCTCCATCGCCGTGCGGGTCGCGAGAAAGGCGCTCAAGCCTTCGAGCCCGGCCTTCGAGATGTTGTCGGTTTCGGTGTCGCCGGTGATGACATAAGCGAGTCGTGTCTCCAGGCTCGCGCGCAGTTCGAACGGCAGCGAGGGATCGTTGTGCTGCTGGTTGCGGAGCAATTGCGCCTGCGCGTCGCCGCCTGCAAAGAAAAGCGAAGCAGCAAGCGCGAGTAGGATGCCGGCCGCCGCGCGGCGGTTCCGGAGCCGATTCAATCCGCCTGCCAGCCAGAATACGATCAGCGCGTCGATCAGGAGCAGTAGCAGCACGAGCGAGAGCATTGCGGCGCGCAGATCGACCGGTTCGGCGCGGCGATATTGTTCGACATTCGCTTTCAGTTTCGAGAAGTCGAGTGCGGTAAGGCGATCACTCGGCAATAGCGTGTTGACCGCGAGCAGGCTTTCGGCCGGGCCGTAGAAGCCGGGTGGATGGTCGGCGTTGCCGCGATCGTTGAAATCGGCGGCGACGGGCCGCGCGGTGGGGCCGGGCGCGGTGAAGGCACCATAACCGTCGAGCAGGCGGTTGGGTGCCACGGTCTGCACGTTCGCGCGCGGCGCGTTTGCGGCGGTTTCCGCGGGGCGATTGATCGCGCTGCCCAAACCGACCGTGCGGCGAAGCATTTCGACGAAAGCGCCCGAGAGCGGCAGGTTCGACCACGCGGTGTCGGCGGTAACGTGAAAGAGCGCGAGCAGCCCCTTGCCGCGGCGCTCGGCGGTGACGAGCGGCGTGCCGGCGGCGAGCGAAGCCCAAGTGCGTTCCGGCAGATGCCCGTCGGGCTCGGCCAGCACCTGCCGGGTGACGGTGACGTCTTC
>CAUJKG010000426.1 GCA_963205465.1 Pseudomonadota bacterium
GGTCGTAATCGACCTCCAGATAGTGGTCCGCGAACGTCGAGTTCTGCTCCGGATCCAGCACTTCCAAGAGCGCCGACGAAGGATCGCCGCGGAAGTCCGCGCCCATCTTGTCGATCTCGTCGAGCAGGAACAGCGGGTTGGACTTCTTCGCCTTCTTCATCGACTGGATGATCTTGCCGGGCATGGAGCCGATATAGGTACGGCGGTGGCCGCGGATTTCGGCTTCGTCACGCACGCCGCCGAGCGACACGCGCACGAACTCGCGGCCGGTCGCCTTCGCGATCGACTTGCCGAGCGAGGTCTTGCCGACGCCGGGAGCGCCGACCAGGCACAGGATCGGGCCCGAGAGCTTGTTCGCGCGCTGCTGGACCGCAAGGTATTCGACGATGCGTTCCTTGACCTTGTCGAGGCCGTAGTGATCGGCATCGAGAATGTCCTGCGCGAACTTCAGATCCTTCTTGATCTTGCTCTTGTTGTTCCAGGGGATCGACAACAGCCAGTCGAGATAGTTGCGGACCACCGTCGCTTCCGCGGACATCGGCGACATCTGGCGGAGCTTCTTCAGCTCGTGGTTCGCCTTGTCGCGCGCTTCCTTGGTCAGCTTCGTGCGCTTGATCTTCTCTTCGAGCTCCTGAAGTTCGTCCTTGCCGTCCTCGTCGCCGAGTTCCTTCTGGATCGCCTTCATCTGCTCGTTGAGGTAGTACTCGCGCTGGGTCTTCTCCATCTGGCGCTTGACGCGCGTGCGGATGCGCTTCTCGACCTGCAAGACCGAGATTTCGCTTTCCATCAGCGCAAGCACCTTCTCGAGACGCGCACCGACGCTCTTGAGTTCAAGCACCGCCTGCTTGTCGGCGATCTTGACCGCAAGATGCGAAGCAACGGTGTCGGCGAGCTTCGAGTGGTCATCGATCTGCGTGACCACGCCGACGACTTCCGGCGACACTTTCTTGTTCAGCTTCACGTAGTTTTCGAACTCGTTCACGACCGAGCGCGCGAGCGCCTCGACCTCGACATGCTCTTCTTCTTCGGCCGTCAGGGTCGCGGCTTCCGCTTCGAAATATTCCGGGCGGTCGGTGTAGTTCGAGATGTTCGCGCGCTCGATGCCTTCCACCAGCACCTTCACGGTGCCGTCGGGCAGCTTGAGCAACTGCAGGACCGAGGCGAGCGTGCCGACTTTGAAGATGGCATCGGCCTTCGGCTCGTCGTCGCTCGCATTCATCTGCGTCGCGAGGAGAATATAGGTGTCGTTCTTCATCACCTCTTCGAGTGCGCGGATCGATTTCTCGCGGCCCACGAAGAGCGGCACGATCATGTGGGGAAACACCACGATGTCGCGCAAGGGAAGCACGGGGTAGTTCTGGCTCTGGCCCGGAACTAACGGCGGACGGGGTTTCTGGGCGGTCATTTCGGCCCTTTCTTCGGCTCCGGGAAAGAAATCAGCCCTCGGGTAGGTACGAGTGAATTACGGGCGATTCCGGCCGGAATCTTGTTCGGGGACATAGGTAGCAACGAACCATAGGGGTTCAAGTGCCTAAAAATGCATGTTTCGCGCCATTTCCCCCTGTTTTAGGCGATTTTGGCTAACAAAAGCCCCTCGCGAGCCCTTCGGGCAGGCGAATGCCTTGCCGCGCCCTGCCGGACCGGATCTCCAGCGACTTGCACCGGCCGTTTCTGTTCGCGCGCTTGGCCTTTAGGCCATTCGCGCCAAAAGAAAGGGCGGCGGGGACGCCGGGGACGTTCCGGTCCCCACGGCCGCCTGCACGAAGGAAAAAGTGCAGACGAGGTCTTCACCGCAAAGAGCCGGACCATCTCCGGCGTCCCGCGCACGGTGGATATACAGCCTGCTTCGCCTGATCCCTGGGAGACTCCAGTTATCCCCCACTGGCGGACCTCCCCGGTTTCGCGTTCGCGCGCGAGCACGCGTTCGCACGAAACCGCTCGTGGAAGGCCCTGTGACGAGCGGAACGGCTCGCCGGAACCACGCGACTTCAGCCGCCACGGACCGGATGCGTTACGCCCTGCCCGTAGCCACCGTTTCCGGTCCGCGACATCGAACACGCCGCGCGACGCGCCCCTTCTGGACCGGAACGAGAAGGAATATATTCCTTCTTCTGTCCAAAGTCGAGATTTCGTGGAGAGCCACTTCGCGTTTTCGAAGTCCAGAAACGAAATCGCCGCGACAAGCGCGGCGATTCCGAAACCATCGATTGAATGTTGCCGTCAGGCGCTCGCGGGCGCGCTCTGCTCGCCGGCGCGATCCGAGTAGGTGTAGAGCGGACGCGCGCCGCCCTCGACCACCTCGCGGGAGATGACCACCTCTTCCACGCCTTCGAGGCTCGGCAGATCGAACATGGTCTCGAGCAGAATGCCCTCCATGATCGAGCGTAGGCCGCGGGCACCCGTCTTGCGTTCGATCGCCTTGCGGGCAATCGCGCCGAGCGCTTCCTCGTGAATTGTGAGGTGCACGTTCTCCATCTCGAACAGCCGCTGATACTGCTTCACCAGCGCGTTCTTCGGCTCCAGCAGGATTTTCTTGAGCGCTTCCTCGTCGAGATCGCCGAGGGTGGCGAGCACCGGCAGACGGCCGATGAACTCGGGGATCAGCCCGTATTTCAGGAGATCTTCCGGCTCGACATTGCGGAATACTTCACCGGGCTTCCTGTCTTCCGGCGAACGCACGGTCGCGCCGAACCCGATCGAGGTGCCGACGCCGCGCGACGAGATGATCCGCTCGAGGCCGCCAAAGGCGCCGCCGCAGATGAAAAGGATGTTCGTGGTGTCGACCTGCAGGAATTCCTGCTGCGGATGCTTGCGGCCGCCCTGCGGAGGCACGGAGGCGACGGTGCCTTCCATGATCTTCAGGAGCGCCTGCTGCACGCCCTCGCCCGAAACGTCGCGCGTGATCGACGGATTGTCGGACTTGCGGGAAATCTTGTCGATTTCGTCGATATAAACGATGCCGCGCTGGGCCCGCTCGACGTTGTAGTCGGCAGCCTGCAACAGCTTCAGAATGATATTTTCGACGTCCTCGCCGACGTAACCGGCTTCGGTCAACGTGGTCGCATCCGCCATGGTGAAGGGCACGTCGAGAATGCGGGCCAACGTCTGCGCAAGCAGCGTCTTGCCCGAACCGGTCGGCCCGATCAGCAGGATGTTCGACTTCGCGAGTTCGACGTCGTTATGCTTGGTCGCGTGGTTCAACCGCTTGTAGTGGTTGTGCACCGCGACCGAGAGCACCTTCTTCGCTCGGTCCTGCCCGATCACGTAATCGTCGAGGACCTTGCGGATTTCCTTCGGCGTCGGAATGCCGTCGCGCGACTTCACCAGCGAGGATTTGTTCTCCTCGCGAATGATGTCCATGCATAGTTCGACGCACTCGTCACAAATAAAGACGGTGGGACCGGCAATCAGCTTCCGGACCTCGTGCTGGCTCTTGCCGCAAAAAGAGCAGTAAAGGGTGCTCTTGGACTCGCCGCCGGCCTTGCTCATTCCACTTCTCCGTTCCTTCGCGAGCCAGAGCCTCCTGCCCCGGCCGCGCTGTTCCGGTCCGATTATGGTCCGGGTAGTTCGAGAATCTGACCCCACCCTGCAACGCAGCAGCGAAGCACGCTACCGCTCGCGGGATCAAGTTTTGCTTAACCTTAGCGGGGCCGACCTCCACGATTCGGATGTGACGATCTTACGACCCAAATCCTTTCCAAGTGCTACCGGAACCCCGGAGTTTTCGTCTTTCGGCAGAATTTCGGCCATTCCGGGCGATTTTCTTGCGACGATCGGCCGCCCAGAAAACGCCGCCGGCGAACGGATTCAAGATTTTTACCTGGTTGCAGAGGTTCCACGCAGCCTTGTGAAAGCGGATGCGTGGCTCCTCGCGCCCATATGCGGTATATTTTCGGACATTCAAGGAGCGAGGGACTTAGCAGGCATGTCCGGGAATGAAACCAAGATCAAACGGCCGGGCGAAGTCGGCAGCGGCGAGGCGCTCGAGGACATCTCGACCCAGCTGATCCGGGACAAATCCAACCAGGTCATCGGCAAGCTCACGATCATCGAAGGGCCCGGCACCGGGCAATCGGTGAATATCTATTCCGGCACCAACCAGATCGGCCGCGGCGACGACATGCGCGTGCAGATCAATTTCGGCGACGACACCATCTCCCGCCAGCAGCATGCCGTGCTGACCTACGACGCCAAGAACGTCGAGGTTCGCATCTATGACGGCGGCAAACCCGGCGGCCTTTGGGTCAACGGCGTGCGCATCACCACCGACGAAGCGGTCAAATTCGGTGACACCATCAAGCTCGGCGAGACGACGCTGAAGCTCGTGCAGCCGTAACTCCCTACGCCGCGTTCCGGAATTTGAAGTTCACACCGTTGAGCGACACGACATCGCCGTCGTGCAGGATGGCTTTCTCCTTCTCCACGCCGTTGACGGAGATCGGGTTGGGCTCGTTACGCGTCGCCGTAAGGTTGGTGATCTCGTAAGTGCCGTCGCCGAGCTTCTGCAACCGCGCGTGTCCGCGCGAAACACGCACGTCGTTGACGCGGATGCCGTCGTCTTTGTGACGCCCGATGACGACATCGGGGCTCGAAACCGCGACCTTGCCGATCGAATGCTCGAAGTCGAGCGACGCACCCTCCACTTTCGCACGGTGTCCGACCACCTCGCCCGCCTGCTCCGACTGCGGCAGATCGGGCACGGCCGGAACGCTGACCTCGACTTTCTCCTGTTCGCGCGTCTGGGTCGCGGCGTCGCCGAAATACCATTGCACCAGCTTGGATAACGGCGCGGTGATAGCCGTCGAAACCAGCGCGACCAGGATCAGCGCGGTAAAGGTGCTCTGCCCGAACACGCCGCGCTCATAGAGCAGCGTGACGACCACGATCTCCATCAACCCCTTGCACTGCATCAGGGTGCCGAGCGTGATCGAGAACGGCAGCGACTGGCCCGACAGGTAAGCCGGAACGGTCACGCCCGCGAACTTGCCCGACATACAGACGACCATCGCGATCACGAAGACGATCCACATCTCGCTGTTGCCGAACTCGAACTTGGTCTTCAGACCGGTCGCGAGAAAGAAAAACGGCAAAAGCAAAAGGCTGACCGGAACATCGAAACGATCCTGCGCCATATGCCGGAGCTTTTCGGGCATGAGCAGGCCGAGCAGAAACGCGCCGAACACGGCGTGAAGGCCAGTAAGCTCGGTAATCGCCGAGCACAGGAACACCGCGATGATGACCGCAGACATCAGCGTGCGCTCGGGAGAGTTTTGTTTGATCAGACTCTCAAGCACCGGGTTGATGGCGAAATAGATCAGGAGCCCGACGGCCATGCCGCCGCCGATGGCAAACAGGAACGCAAACAGCGTCGCCGCGGTGAAGACGGATTGTGTCGCCACGCCGAGCGGCGCGAGCGGCAAGATCAGCGCGAGCGAAAGCCACAACAACCCATCGTCGACGCCGCCGACCGCCAGCGCCACCGTGCCGATCGGCTTCTGGTTGAAGCCGAGTTCGCGCAGCACGATCACCAGCACCGGCAAAGCCGTCACCGCCATACATAAGCCGAAGGCAATGGCGTAAAGCAGATTGCCGCGCTCGCCGACAACGGTGCTTCCCACGACCGTGCCGTAATAACTGGCGATCAGAAATGCCGTGATGCCGCCGAGGATCCCCGGCGTGAACACGCCGGTGACGCCGATCTTGAGGATCATACCGGCGGCGTTGTTGACGATGGACCGGTCCGCCTCGCAACCGGCGAGAAACACGAACAGCACCACGGCGACCTGCGCCAGCGTGCCGACACCGAGCTTCACCGCCGGGGGCCCGAACAGATACTTGAAGGCATCCGGCGCGAAATAGCCGAAAATGGATTCGCCGAGCAGAATGCCGACGAAAATCTGGATGATCGCGAGCGGAAACGCGCGCCGAAGCCCGAGATAGCGCCACAGCACCAGGGGGATGCCGACCACCACGAGAATCTGCAGAAGCAGAATGAATTTGGGGTCTTTAAAATTGAGAAGTTCGGTCCACACAGCCCGCTGCCCCGCAGGTATTTCAGAAGGCGCGGATGCTAATCGGATACGAAAACGCCGCCAAGGCTCAAATCAGACCTGGCGGCGCTCAATCTCGAAGATGTGTGCGAAAAGTGAAGGTTTGCGTGACCCTGTTATGACGCCTTCGCGAGCGGCTCGTCGGTCGGGCGCTTGTCGATGACCTTATCGACGAGACCGAACTCAGCCGCAGCTTCCGCGGTCAGGAACTTGTCACGCTCGAGGGCATCCTCGATCACTTTCAGCGGCTGGCCGGTGTGCTTCACGTAGATTTCATTGAGCCGCTTCTTGAGCGCCAGAATTTCCTGCGCATGCAGCATGATATCGGTCGCCTGGCCCTGGAAGCCGCCCGACGGTTGATGGACCATCACGCGCGCATTCGGAAGCGCGAAGCGCATGCCCTTTTCACCGGCGGCAAGCAGAAGCGAGCCCATCGAGGCAGCCTGCCCGGTGCAGAGCGTCGAAACCGGCGGCCGGATGAACTGCATGGTGTCGTAGATCGACATGCCCGACGTAACCACGCCGCCCGGCGAGTTGATGTAGAGCGAGATTTCTTTTTTCGGATTCTCGGCTTCGAGGAACAGAAGCTGCGCGACCACCAGCGTCGCCATGCCGTCCTCGATCGGACCGGTGATGAAGATGATCCGCTCTTTCAGAAGCCGGGAGAAAATATCGTAGGCGCGTTCGCCGCGGTTGGTCTGCTCGACCACCATCGGCACCAGGTTCATGTAGGTATCAATCGGATCGCGCATGGTTGTCTCCTGAGGCTCCACTCGAATCGGTACTGAGGAAATCTAGCCCGGCACCGGTTCGAGTGGGTTAATCCGGAGCCTTACTTTTTCTTGTTCTTGCCGATCTGCGGCCGCGAGGTGGTTTCCTCGTCGTCGGCCAGCAGTTCGTCCCGGGTAACCGGCTTTTCGGTAACATCGGCAAGTTCAAGGATGAAATCGATCACCTTGTCTTCGAACAGGGGCGCGCGGATGCCAGCCATGGCCTGCGGGTTCTTGCGGAAATGATCCCAAACCTGCTGCTCCTGACCGGGGAACTGCCTCGCCTGCTCCACCAGAGCGCGGGTGAGTTCGTCCTCGGAGACCTGGATATTGTTCTTCTCGCCCAGTTCCGCAATGGCAAGCCCAAGGCGGACGCGGCGGTCGGCGATGCGCTGATACTCGACCTTCGCTTCGTCTTCGGAGGTTTCCTCCTCCGCCCAGGTCGTGTTGCGGCGCTGCAGGTCGTTGTTCACGGCCTTCCAGACGGTGTCGAATTCCTGTTCGACCAGCGACGGCGGCGCCTCGAATTTCATCGTTTCGTCGAGCGCGTCGAGCAGCGAGCGCTTGGCCTTGGCACGGGAAACCTGCTTGAAGTCGCGCTCGATGCGCTCGCGCACCTGCTCTTTGAGCTTGGCGAGATTTTCCGCGCCGACGCCTTTGGCGAACTCGTCGTCGATCTCGGTTTTCTTCGGCTTCTCAACCTTCTTCACGTTGATCGCGAAGACGGCATCCTTGCCGGCCAGATGATCCGCGCCGTAATCCTCGGGGAACTTGACCGTGATGTCCTTCTTGTCGCCGACGGCGACGCCGACGAGCTGATCCTCGAAGCCCGGAATGAAAGTGTTCGAGCCGAGCACGAGCGGCGCATCTTCCGCCGCGCCGCCATCGAACGGAACGCCGTCGATCGAGCCCTTGAAATCGATCGTCACCTGATCGCCGGTCTCGGCCTTGCCTTCCTTCGATTCGTATTGCTGGTTCGCTTCCGCGATCTTCTGCAACGCCTGCTCGACATCGGCATCGCTCGCGGCCGTGGTCGGACGCGTCACCTTGATCTTCTTGAAGTCGGGAAACTCGATCTTCGGCAGGATTTCCATCGCGACCTTGTAGGCAAGGTCGGACTTGCCCTCGACGATCTGCTTCACCGAAGCCTCGTCCTCGGCGGCGAGCGTCACCTTCGGCTCCATCGCGAGCTTGAAGTTGCCGTCGTCGACGATCTTCTGGTTCGCGTCATTGACCGTCTGCTGGATCACTTCGCTCATCACGGACTTGCCGTAGACGCGCTTCAGGTGGCTCATCGGCACCTTGCCGGGGCGGAAGCCAGCGATATTCACGCGGCCTTTGATTTCATCGAGCTTCGCGTTGACGCGCTGGTCGAGATCGGCGGCCGGGACCACAACTTCGTATTCGCGCTTCAGGCCCTCGGAGAGGGTTTCCTTCACTTGCATGGATATCAAACCTTCAGGGCCGGTGTGCCGGCACAATCGTTACGTCACGATACGGGATGCGCGGTTACTTATAGAACCTCGTGATCCGCAGCAACTTTTGGCGAGAGGAAAGTTGTCCCGGCAATCGCCGGAACGCGGCGGCGGTTCATACTGTGGCAATATTGCGTCACTTGCCCGCAGACTTGGGCGAAACCTCAACAAATATATCAAAAATATCGGCATAACATGTTGATATATAAGTTAATTATAGTTGTTCTAAAGTGTGGTGAAAGTTTGACGCGACCAAGCCCCGCCCTGTAGGGGTCGAAAAGGTATTTTTACGGGGCGACGACAAACAATGAAAAAGAGCCTTCCACTGATCGCTTCGCTGGCGATGGCAACGGCGTTCTCTTCTTCGGCTTATGCGCAGCAGGTGCAACAGCTTCCCGACCTCCTGGTCGAGGGCGACGTTATCGGCAATTCCGTGCGGGCGGCGAACGTCACCCGCTCCTCCGCGCCGAATTCAGTGGTCGTTATCGAAGGCGAACAGCTCAATCAATTCAACGACATGAGCGTGGGCGACGCGATCCGCCGCCTGCCCGGTGTCGTATTCGACGGCCCGAACCGCTCGCGCGAAATCAAACTGCGCGCACTCGGCAAGGAATACACCAAGGTCTATCTCGATGGCCGCCCACTGCTCGACGCGGACTCCTCGCGCGCGATGCAGATCGACCGCATCCCTGCGATCCTGATCGAGCGAATCGAAATTACCCGCAGTCCGCTCGCGACCCAGGATTCCCAGGGCGTGGCCGGCTCGGTGAACATCATCACCAAACGCTCGACCGGTCCCAAAGGCGGCGCCATCAGCGCTGGCATCGGCTATCTCGACCACAACGGTCTTACCTACGAAACCTCCGGCTGGACCGGCGCGCAGGTCGGCAACTGGAATTATTTCATCGGCGGCGGCATCCAGCGGCGGCGCGTCGAAGAGAGCTCCGATACGTTCGACCCGCGCGCGACCGGCTCCAACCCGCGTTTCGTCGATCAGACCCAGCGCCGCGCGTTCGACGAAGCCGCCGTGCTCGGCAATTTTCAGTTCTCGGCGGATGAGCGCAACGTCATCACGATCGCACCGACCTATTTCCTGACCAAGGAAGAGCGCAATCAGGTCGATCAGCGTTTCCGCGCCGACACCGGCGTCAACAACCGCAATGACTACGAGATCCGCAACCGCGACCGCGAAACTGTCGGGCTCTATACCGAGTGGAAGAACCTTTTCAATCCATGGATGACGACGCGCGTATTCTTCGATGCGCAGTACGGCACTGAATCCACGACGCGTAACGGCTGGCGCACCGCGCCGCCCTCAGCCACCAGAACCAACCTGCGCTTCCGCACGGAAGATCACACCTTCTATCGTATTGCGCCCGGCTATACCGCGGATATCACCCTCAACGGCCACCTCTTGCAGACCGGGTTCGGCCTGAACTTCGATTCCCGCAAGGAAACCAACACCGACACCGGCGGCGCGCCGAACTTCGGGCGTATCTACGGCGTCGACGAGTCGATCTATTACGCGTTCATCAGCGACAAGTTCTCGCCGCTCGGCCGCGGCGACCAGCTGACGCTCGGCGCCCGCCTAGAACACAGTGTCACGACACTGACCGACCACCTCGGTCAGGACAGGACCAAAGACCTGACGATGCTCAACCCGTCGGTCCAGTATCGTGCGCCGATTGCCGAAGAAACCGAGTTTCGTTTCGGTTTCGCGCGCACCTTGCGCCGGCCGAACTTCCGCGAACTCTCACCGACCAATACCGGCGGCACCGGCGCTACCGCGGCCACCGCGATGATCGTGGGCAACCCCGATCTTGCCGCTGAAAAGGTCTGGGGCGTCGATGTCGGCGTCAACCGCTATCTCTACGACAAGCTCGGCCTGCTCGCCTTCAACGTGTTCTCGCGGCATTTCGAGGACAAGATCGAGCGCTTCCTGACGAGCCCCGGCGGCGTCTTTACCTCGACGATCCAGAACACCGGCAGCGGTCACATGTACGGCGTCGAGCTGGAAGCGCGCGTGCCGCTGGTCGCCCTCAACATGCCGAACCTCACGATCTGGGGTAACCTCACGGCGGTGAAGACGGAACTCCTCGATCCCGCGACTGGGCAGAGCCGCCGCTTCACCGACCAACCCGACCTCTTCACGAATATCGGCGTCGATTATTACGTGCCGCAACTCAGGACGACCTTCGGCCTGAACTTCAACACGGTCTATGCCTATTCGCAGGACATTCTCATCAATGTGGGCGGCGTCAACCAGCGGCAGGTGACGCAGTATTCGAAGTTCAACCGGCTCGACTTCTCCATGAAGACGGTGATCCGTCCGAACTGGACGGTTTCGTTCTCCGCCCTGAACCTGCTCGGCGAGACCGACGTCCGCCACATCTCGACCTTCAACGGAGCCGGGGCCGCGATCGATCCGGCCAACACCACCTACGAAGCAACCTATCGCGCGTATCAGGTACGCTCGACCGTGCAGTGGTAAGAGCGAGAAACAGGCATCGCACGCTCGATCAAAATAAGACGAACCGGCGGCGCCGTCACTTCACTGTGGCGGCGCCTTCATCGTTGGATCGGGCTCGGTGTTGCTATTGCGCTGGTTCCGATTGCGTTCACCGGCAGCCTGCTGGTGTGGCGCGATCATGTCGATGCGTTGGTGTCGCCGCATCTCTTCGCAATCAGCGGCGCGGAGCTGCGCCAGCCGCTCACGCAGTATCTCGCCAACGCGACGGCGGCGGCTGGCTCACAATACGCGCCGACAGCGATCAGGTTTCCGCAAAGCGATGGCTGGCCGGTGCGCGTGATCCTGCGCAAGACCCAGTTGATCGATCGCGACGATCTCGAACGCGAACACTTCGCCTATCTCGATCCGCCGACCGCCCGCGTGCTCGGGATAAACAATCCGCGCACCAGTTTCACCGGTACCATCCGTCGGCTGCATCGCGACCTGCTGGTACCAGCCTGGGCCGGACGCCAGATCGTCGGCTGGATTGGCGTCGGCTTGGTGGTGCTGACACTTACCGGCGTATGGCTCTGGTGGCCGCGCGGCAGATTCGTGAACGGGCTCCGCTGGCAGCGCAGCACGCGCACTTCGCTCAACCTCCATTATTCCGGCGGTTTCTGGATTGCGTTGCCGCTTGCGGTCGTCGCGATAACCGGCGTCTATCTCGCCTTCCCGCAGACAGCGCGCAGCGTGACGGCAACCTTCGCCGAATATGGGCCGCGTGACGCACGGGCCGACCGGAACAAGCGCGTCGATGCCAGCCTCAGCGCCGATCAGGCTGCGAACCTGTTGCGGGAGAAACAGCCGGACCTGCGGCTGATTTCCCTGCAACTGCCGCTGCAATACCGGGGCGACAAGAAAGAGAGCGCGCCGCAGATCCTGTGGCACCTCTATGCGCTCGACCGCAACGGCGACGGGCAGTCGTTTCTGCTCAACGACAGGACCGCGGAACTGGCGGCCGTGCCGCCGTTGCGCGGCGGCAACCGGGTCGCCCGCGTCGTGCATTATCTGCACGAAGGCGAAGGCTTCGGCGCGATCTGGAGCGCCGTCGTGTTTGCGACCGGAATGCTCCCGGTGCTGCTCGCCATCACCGGCCTGATGATGTGGCTGCGTGGCAGAAAAACGAGAGCAGCGAGAATGGAACGAGTTGGTGCGGGTGGAGGGACTTGAACCCCCATGCCTTGCGGCGCTGGAACCTAAATCCAGTGCGTCTGCCAATTCCGCCACACCCGCAAGGGAATGCACGGGGCCTGCCCGGCGCTGATTTGGCGAGGCGGGGTATAGCATGGCACCCCACCCATTCAACTCGTTTCCATCGAGCATGATTCCGAACAGCGGGGAGCGGGTTTTCGGATAAGATCATGCGTAATCCAACAGGTCGCCCGACATGCACAAACAGCCCGCTCTTGCCGCCGACTGCGTCGTCTTCGACCGCGACGGACGCCTGCTCCTGATCCGCCGCAAGAACCCGCCTTTTCAGGGCCAATACGCCCTGCCCGGCGGCTTCGTGGAATACGGCGAGCGCATGGAGGATGCGGCACTGCGCGAGTTGAAGGAAGAAACCGGAATCGACGGCAAGCTGATCCGGCTCGTCGGCGTCTATTCGCGGCCGGACCGCGACCCGCGCGGACATTGCGTATCCGCGGCCTATCGGATCGAGGCCGGCGACCAATTACCGGTCGCGGCGGACGACGCGGCCGAAGCCGAATTCGTTGCCGATTATCGAAAGGAGCGGCTCGCCTTCGACCACGACGAGATCGTGGCAGACGCGCTGACTCAGGGCACGGGCGCGAAAGAGGCGTAAAACCGCTCCAGCACCCGCTTCAGTGCGGGCGACAAATCTTCCGAGGTCATGCCGAAACCCGCCTCGTGCGCCGCCTCGCCATGGAGCCACACGGCGGCATTGGCCGCTTCGAACACCGGCATGCCTTGCGCGATCAGGCCCAGCGCAATGCCACCGAGCACATCGCCCGCGCCTGCGGTCGCGAGCCAGGGCGGCGCATTGTTCGAGATCGCCGCGCGTCCATCCGGCGACGCAACCACCGTATCCGGTCCTTTCAGCAACATGACCGCGCCAAGGGCTTTCGCCGCGGCGCGCGCCTTTTCCACTTTCGAGTCAATTTCAAGAATTTCCGCCGAGTCGCTGGCAAAGAGCTTCGCGAACTCGCCGTCATGCGGCGTCAACAACGCCGGAATCCGATTCATTTTCAATAACTTCACAAGCTTTCCGGATTCTCCAGCAAAACTTGAAATTGCGTCTGCATCGAGCACCAGCGCACGTTTCGCTTTTGCGGCCGCCTCGACAGCACCTCTCGTCGCCCTGCCTACGCCGTTACCGGGGCCGAGCAAAACGGCGTTGAGCCGCTTGTCGCTCAATAGCTTTGCGAGCCCGGCGGCGCCTTGCGCTTCGCGGACCATGACCGCTTCAAGACTGGCAGCAAGCACCGCCAAGGCCGCGCGCGGTGCGGCGACCGTAACCAGTCCTGCCCCCGCACGCAGCGCCGCCTTCGCGGCGAGCCGCGCAGCGCCGGTTGAATGCATCGGCCCGCTTACGACGACGGCATGTCCGCGCTTGTATTTGTGACCTTCGAGCTTCGGCCACGGATAAGCGCCGATCCAGAGACCCGGCTCGTTCAGCGTGAGCGGACCCGTAACCTCGCGCACGAAGCGGTCGGGAATACCGATATCCGCGACCGTGACCTTTCCGGCATGTGCTCGCCCCGGCATCAGAAGATGCCCCGGCTTCAACCTGCAGAACGTCACGCTCGCCGTGGCGCGGACGGCTGCGCCGCGGACTTGTCCCGTGGCCCCGTCGAGTCCACTCGGCAGATCGACCGCGACCACCGGCACACGCGACGCGTTGATCGCTTCGACCGCGCGCCTTGCGTTTCCGGCGAGATCGCGCGCGAGCCCCGCGCCGAACAGCGCGTCGATCAGCAGATCGCAATCGGCGACGGCGGCCGGATCGAAGGCTTCCGATGCGCCCTGCCATCGCGCCGCGGCTAACGCGGCGTCCCCATTCAGCTGCTTCTTTTCGCCGAGAAGAAAAAGCCGGACTTCAAAGCCCTGCTCTTTGAGGAGACGCGCGGCCACGAAGCCGTCGCCGCCGTTGTTTCCGGGACCGCAAAGCACGGCGATCCGTCTGCCACCGCCTGCCCATTCCGCCGCCGCGCGCGCAACCGCGGCGCCGGCCCGTTCCATCAGCTCGATACCCGGCGTCCCGGCCGCGATCGTCAGCCGGTCGGCCTCGCCCATTTCGTGCGGCGTGAGCACTTCCATCATGGTCCAGGCATATCACG
>CAUJKG010000427.1 GCA_963205465.1 Pseudomonadota bacterium
ATATGCCAAACGGCAGGAGACGTGGTTCCGCAATCAGTTGCCGGAGTTTCAATGGGTGAGGCCGGAAGAGGCAATGGAACTGCTCGCTCTACCCTCACCATGAGGTTATTTACTCCGCCGGCCGCAGCTTCTCCCGTGCTCTTTGCTTCGGCCAGATGCGTTGCGCGGCGAGGCTTGCAAGCGTCAGGGCGGAGGTCGTGAACAGCACGACCCAGGCCGGCCGGATGGCGTCGGGAAATGCCAGATTAGCCAGCAATACGCGCTGCCAGTTCACGCCGGTCAGGAGGCCGTACCACAGGGCTTCCGCAGCGATCGTGAAGAGAGTCGCTGCGAGAATCAGCAAAGAGAGGTGAAGAAGTTTCAGCTCTCCAAGCCGCCGCTGCGCGACGCGGTAGATCAAGAGCCAGGCCAGCAGTCCTGCCATCCAGGTCGGCTCGTAGATGTTGAGCTTCTTCTGCATGGCGAAATGAACGACCGAAAGCACGGCGATGGAATAGGTCAGCGCGTGCAGTTTGTTCCACCGCGCGCTGCCGACGCGTGCGATCATGCCGTCCGTCGAAGTCAAACCGAGCGCAGTCATCATGACGAGGGCGACGAAGCCGATCGTCAGATAAAGCCGGAGCACGATCTCGCGTGCGACCGTGCCGAGCGCGAAATTCTGGTCGATCACATAAAGAAGAAAATGCGCCAGCGCATAGAGGAAAGCGGCGACCCCGAGCGTGCGGCGCATGTTGATGAGCTTCGGCGCATTGAACAGGCGCCGCGCCGGCGAGATGCAGAGCGACAGGAACAGGAGTCGCACCGACCACTCGCCAGTCTGATGCGTGAGTTCCACCAGCGGCTGCGCGCCGAGATCCTGATTGATCATCCGGCCGAGCAGATAGAGCGCCGGCAGGCAGGAGCCCGCAAAGGCGATCAGCTTGTGCGGGGAGAGTTTCCCGTTTTTCTCGCGCAGGAATGGCAAGTCTGGGTGTCCGGTTTCAGGAGGAAACTAGGCTGGGCAAGCGAGTACCGATACCGGGCGGGAGCCACAATCCCGTGAGAAATGCCATCAAATACGGCTTGCCGGGCGGAAAAGGCAGGCGCATAAAGGCTTGACGCTACGCGCGGGGCCTATTAGGGTTCGCGCAACTTTTGAACGGTACATTAGACCGATGAGCAAGATTATTCTCGTAGTAGGAGGGCGCACCCCCCGCACGGCTTAAGCAAGCCGGGCATTGTGAGGTGGTGCGCAAAGGGGTCTTTCGGGGCCCCTTTTTCGATTCTAGGGCATGAGCAAGGACGAAGTGGAGCGGACGATGAGCATGGAAATGACCGGCGCGGAAATGGTGGTGAAGGCGCTTGCGGAGCAGGGCGTAAAGCATCTGTTCGGCTATCCGGGTGGCGCGGTGCTTCCGATCTATGACGCGCTGTTTCAGCAGAAGGACGTGCAGCACATCCTCGTCCGCCACGAACAGGGCGCGGTGCATGCCGCGGAAGGCTATGCGCGCTCCTCGGGTAAGGTCGGGGCGGTGCTCGTGACCTCGGGCCCGGGCGCGACCAACGCGGTCACCGGCTTGGTCGACGCACTGATGGATTCGATCCCGGTGGTCGTCATCACCGGCCAGGTGCCGACGCATCTGATCGGCAACGATGCGTTTCAGGAATGCGACACTGTGGGCATCACGCGCCCCTGCACGAAGCACAATTACCTTGTGAAGGACGTGAACGATCTTTCGCGCATCCTGCATGAAGCCTTCTACATTGCGGGTTCCGGCCGGCCGGGGCCGGTCGTGGTTGATATTCCGAAGGACGTGCAGTTCGCGAAAGGTAAATATACCGGTCCGAAGAACGTCGAGCACAAGTCCTACCGGCCGAAGCTCAAGGGCGACATGCCCAAGATCCAGGCCGCGATCGAATTGATGAAGAATGCGAAGCGTCCGGTGTTCTATACCGGCGGCGGCATCATCAATTCCGGCAACGAAGCCTCGGTGCTCCTCCGCGATCTCGTGAAGCTGACCGGCTATCCGATCACCTCGACGTTGATGGGGCTCGGCGCCTATCCGGCGGCCGATCCGCAGTGGCTCGGCATGCTCGGCATGCACGGCACTTATGAAGCGAACTGGGCGATGCACGATTGCGACGTCATGATCTGCATCGGCGCGCGCTTCGACGACCGCATCACAGGGCGCATCGATGCTTTCGCGCCGCATTCGAGGAAAATCCACGTCGATATCGACGCATCCTCGATCAACAAGAACGTGAAGGTCGATATTCCGATCATCGGCGATTGCGCGCATGTGCTGGAAGACATGGTGCGTCTGTGGCGGACGTCCTCCGCGCAGCCGGACAAGCAGGCGCTTGCCGAGTGGTGGACGCAGATCAACAAGTGGCGCGCCCGCAAGTCGCTCAACTACAAGAAGTCGCACGACGTGATTAAACCGCAATATGCGATTGAGCGTCTCTACGAACTGACCAAGGATCGCGACACCTACATCACGACCGAAGTGGGCCAGCATCAGATGTGGGCCGCGCAGCATCTGCATTTCCAGGAGCCGCGCCGCTGGATGACTTCCGGCGGTCTCGGCACCATGGGCTACGGCCTGCCGGCGGCGGTCGGCGTGCAGCTTGC
>CAUJKG010000428.1 GCA_963205465.1 Pseudomonadota bacterium
ACGTTGCATACGACCGATAAAAAATCGGCTTTTATAAGCATTCAGAAGCTCGAGAAGCGCTACTCGACGCGTGATGGCGGGCCGGTACAAGCGCTTACGGACATCAATCTTGAGGTGCCCGAGAACGAACTCCTCAGTGTCGTGGGACCGAGCGGGTGCGGAAAATCAACTTTGTTGCGAATTCTGGCGGGACTCGACACGCCTACCAGCGGATCCGTCACCATCAACGGCAAATCTGTCACCGGCCCGAGCCGGGATGTGGGCGTCGTCTTTCAACAGGCCACGTTGTTGCCCTGGCAGACGGTCCTCGACAACGTTCTACTGCCGGCGCGGGCGCAGGGGCAGGACCGGAAGCAGCGCGCGCGCGAATTGCTCGATCTCGTCGGATTGAAGGATTTCGCGAATAAGTATCCGTTCGAACTTTCCGGCGGAATGCAGCAGCGCGTCGCGATATGCCGCGCGATGGTGTGCGATCCCAGCATTCTGCTGATGGACGAGCCGTTCGGTGCACTCGACGCGATGACGCGTGAGCAGATGAACAGCGAGCTTATTCGCATTCAAGCTGAGCAGAAGAAGACCATTCTCTTCATCACGCACAGTATTCCCGAGGCGGTGTTTCTGGGCGACCGGGTGCTCGTGATGACGCCGCGCCCCGGTCGCATTGCCGAAGTCGCAGAGATCGATCTTCCCAAACCGCGCACGCTCGCCAGCATGGGCGACCCGCGCTTTGCCAAGCTCAGTTCCGATATCCGCGCGATCTTCTCCGATCCTTCCGCGGCAGTTCATTTCTGAGGACGTCATGGAAAAAATCAAACACGCCGTCCTGTTCATCCTGCTGGCCGCGCTCTGGGAAGGCGTTGCGCGCGCGGGCTTCGTGCCCGAGTTCGTGCTGCCCGCGCCAAGCGCCATAGCTCTACGCCTCTATGATCTGTTCTCAAGCGGGGATATCTGGCCACACCTCCAGGCAACTACCATTGCTGTATTGAGCGGCTTTGCGTTGGGCGTTGGCGCTGGCTTCTTCTTCGGTGTGCTGGTCGCGATGATGCCGGCGATTGAAAAATACGCCTATCCCTACATCGTTGCGTTCCAGACCGTTCCAAAGATCGCGATCGCACCGCTATTCCTGATCTGGTTTGGCTATGGGATCATGTCGAAAGTCGTGATCGCGGCGCTGGTCTGCTTCTTCCCGGTGCTCGTGGCAGTGATGTCGGCGTTTCATACGACCGACAGCGACCAGCTCAATATGATGCACGCTTTCGGTGCATCGCGCTGGCAGATATTCAAAGAACTCCGCGTGTGGGCAGCACTTCCGACAATTTTTGCCGGCCTTGAAGTATCGGCCGTGTTCGCCGTGATCGGCGCCCTCGTTGGCGAGTTCGTCGGCGCGCATGTCGGGCTTGGCTACCTGATCACGGCGCTCAATTTCAACATTGACGTTCCGGGCGTCTTTGCCGTGCTCATCGTCCTGTCGGTTCTGGGCACCATATTGCATGCCATCGTGCGTACGATTGGGCGTCGTCTCGTGTTCTGGATCAGAAGCGATCGCGTGGCCGTTGTCGGCTCATAGTGAGGAGAGGGAAATGAGACACATAAGCAAGATTCTACGAACTGCGGCGGTGGCGCTGGTCTGTGCCGCTGCGGCCTTCGCCAGCAATGCGGGGGCGCAGGAACTCAAGAAAATCAAAGCTCTGATTCCGATTCCGAATTTCGACGAGTCGTTCTCTCCGGTCGCGGTCGCGCTCTATCTCGGCTACTTCAAGGAAGAAGGCCTCGACGTGCAAATTCTGCCGGTTCGCGGCTCCAACGAAGTTGCGATCCAGATTTCCGCAGGCAATGCGGACGTCGGTCTAGCCTCGCCAGCCGACGCGATCATCGGCATGCAGGAAGGCAAGAACCTCGACGTTCAATATTTCCACAACCTCTACTACCAGAACATCTGGCCGATCTCGGTCCCCGCGACCAGTTCGGTCAAGTCGGTTGCGGAACTCAAAGGTAAGAAGATCGGCGTGCTTTCCATGGGCAGCACCGGCATTTCGTTCGGCCGCGCCTATGCGCGTGATGCCGGCCTCGATCCTGCCAAGGACGTCACTTTCATTCCGATCGGTGTCGGTGCGCAGGCATTGACGGCAATCCGGCAGCAGGTCGTCGATGGCCTGGTGTTCAATGATGCGGCACTTGCGAAGTTCGGGGTGCTCGGCCTTGAGACGCGTATTCTGCCGGTGAGCGAGAAGCTTCGCGATCTTCCCGATACGAGCATCCTTGCCAAGCGCGAGACACTTGCGAAGCGCCAGAAGGAGATGATTGGTTTCGCTCGTGCGGTAGCCAGAGGTCATCTCTTCTCGATCCAGAATCCCACTGCCGCGGTAAAGATTACCTGGAAGCTCTATCCGGAAGCCGAGCCCAAGAATATGCCGCCGGCTGAGGCGCTGAAGCAGGGCATTGCCGTCGCGAATGCGCGTCTAGCAATTTGGAGTTCGCCAAAGACCAAGGGCGTCGCAGGGGCTTTCGTCGAGGAGGATTGGAACAACCTGGTCACCTTCCTCGAGGAGCAGGGGCTCCTGAAGCAGAAGATTCCAACCAGCCGCATCTATACGTCGGCTTTGCTCCCGGAGATCAACAAGTTCGATCGCGAGAAGATCAAGAAGCAGGCGAGCGAATTCAAGATCGAATCGATCAAGTAACGAAACAGAACGTTCCGCACGCGCCAGCCTGGCGCGTGCGGACTATTTATCTCTGCGAACCGGTAAGCGCGGGGAAAAGGTAACTGAGTGAAATGAAACTTCCTCCCTTCGAATATGCGTCACCCCGCACATTGCAGGAAGCGACCACGCTGCTTTCGAAGCATAACGGCGATGCGCGGCCGATCGCCGGCGGCCAGAGTCTGTTGCCGTTGATGGCGTTCCGGTTGGCAGCGCCATCTCTGCTCGTTGACCTTGCCAATATTCCGGGATTGGACCGGATCGAAATTCGCGACGACGGCGTGCATGTCGGCGCGCTGACGCGCTGGTGTCAGATCGAAGCCGACAGGAGATTGACCGCCGCCCACCCGCTGCTTAGCGAAGCGGTGAAGCATATCGCCCATTATCAGATCAGAAATCGCGGAACGATCGGCGGAAGCCTCGCACACGCTGATCCGGCTGCCGAAATGCCGGCTTTGGCGATCACCTGTGGCGCGGAGATCACGATCGCCGGAGCGAAGGTAAGCCGTGTGCTTGCCGCGAAGGATTTCATTACCGGCCCGCTCGAAACCGCGCTTGAGCCCGGAGAGGTCATCACGTCGATCCGCTTCCCGAAATGGCGCTCGCACCGGCGATGGGCGTTTCAGGAGTTTTCGAAGCGGCGCGGAGATTTTGCCCTCGGCGGTGTCGCGCTTCACTTCGACGAGGACGCGCAAGGTCATGCGAGCGAAGTTCATATCGGCGTGTTCGGTACCGGAGATACGCCCGGGCGGCTTTCCGCAGCCGAAGAGTTTGTTCGCGGCAAGAAGGTGGATGCAGGTCTTGCGCAGGCCGCCGGGAATATTGCGCGAAGCGCTGTCCGCGTTGCGAGCGACATGCACGCTGGCGCTGCATACCGGCAGGCGCTGATTGGAACGCTGATCGAGCGCGCGTTGGTCGAGGCAGCAAGCAGAGCCATCGAGGAGTGAGCATTTTGCAAATTCGCATGACCCTCAATCGGGAGCCGCTAGAAGTCGAGGTGATGCCACGCGTGACCCTCGCTGATTGTCTGCGGCATCAGTTGGGAAAAACCGGCACGCATCTGGCGTGTGAGCATGGCGTTTGCGGCGCCTGCACGGTCATCGTGAACGGGCAGGCGGTTCGCTCCTGCCTGATGCTCGCGGTGCAGGCCAATGGTGCCGAGGTCGTGACGGTCGAAGGCTTGACGCCGGATGATGAAGAGTTCGGTCCCTTGCAGCAGGCATTTCGGAAGCACAACGCATTGCAGTGCGGCTTCTGCACGTCCGGCATGTTGACGACGGCTCATGCGTTGCTCACCGCCGAGCCGGATGCAGATCATGAACGGATTCGCTCGGTGATTGCGGGAAATATCTGCCGTTGCACGGGCTATCTTTCCATCGTCGATGCGATCCACGAAGCAGGCGAATCTTATCGTGCGAACAAGGAGCGCGCGTGATGGCGACGGCTAAGAAAGGTAACCGCCTGATCGGCGCACCGGTCGAGCGCGTCGAGGATCTTCGTTTCCTTCGCGGCAAAGGCAACTACGTCGACGATCAGTCGCTGCCGAACCAAGTTTACGCGGCGATTTTGCGAAGCTCCGTACCTCATGGCCGGATCCGCGGGATCGACAAAAGCGAGGCATTGAAAATGCCGGGTGTCCACGCAGTCATAACGGCTGCGGACATCGGCGGAGAAGTGCCGGTTATTCCCATCCGTCTGCAGCCGCTGCCGGAAGTCTTTCCGCTGCGTCAGCCGGTGATCGCGGTCGATCGGGTGCGTTATGTCGGCGAGCCGGTCGCGGTAGTGATTGCCGATACTCCGGGGCTTGCCGAAGATGCGCTCGAATTCGTCGAAGTTGATATCGAGCCGCTGCCCGTGGTCGCGAGCCGCAAGACCTCGGCCACCGATGCGAGCCTTCTGTTCCCCGAATACAAGACCAATCTCGCCAAGAAGTTCACCGGCCTGAAAGGCGACGCCGCCGCGGCCTTCGAGGGAGCGCATTATATAAAGAAGCAGCGCCTCTCTGTGCAGCGGCACATGGCCTTGCCGATGGAGCCGCGTGGTCTGCTGGCGGATTGGCGGAAGGACATCAAGCGCCTCACGGTTTACGGTGCCGGCAAGGTGCTGTTCTTCAACCGCCGCGCGGTTGCGCAGATGCTCGGATTGGAAGAGAACTCCGTCGAGCTCGTCGAGAACGATATCGGCGGCGGTTTCGGCGCGCGCGGTGAATTCTACCCGGAAGATTTTTTGATTCCGTTCTCGTCTTATTCCCTCGGGCGACCGGTGAAGTGGAACGAAGACCGCCGTGAAAACCTGAGCGCGATGAATCACGCGCGAGAGATGGAAGCCGAGTACGAAATTGCTTGCGATGCCGACGGCACGATTCGCGGTATCCGCGGTCATGTCGATGTCGATAACGGCGCCTATATCCGCTCGAACGGATTGACGCCGCCGCGCAACGTCGCGCAGTTTACGACCGGACCGTATCGTATCCCGAATATTCATATCGATGTTTCGGTGCGCCTTACGAACAAAACGCCATGCGGCACTTATCGCGCGCCGGGGCGCTTCGAGGGTAGTTTTTTCATCGAGCGGATGATCGAGATTGCTGCGCGTGATCTAGGCCTCGATCCGGTAGAAATGCGCCGGAAGAATCTCGTGACCGTGGATGAGATGCCGTATCCGATGGCGACCATGCAGCACATCGATCCTTACACGGACACCGAGTGCGACAGCGGCAACTTCCATATCACCTTCGATCGCTGCCTGAAGGAATTCGGCTGGGACGAAAAGGTGAAGCTGCAGGGCAGGAATATCGACGGCCGTTATCACGGCGTCGCCGCCGGCTGCTTCATCGAAGGTGGCGCAGCCGGTCCGCGCGAAAGCGCGCGGCTGAAGCTTGAATCCGACGGCACCATTTCGGTCTTCGTCGGATCATCGGCGGTCGGACAAGGCCTTGAAACGGTCATGGGGCAGATCGCAGCGGACATGCTGGCTGTCCCGTTCGAGCGCGTGCGCGTGTTTCATGGCTCGACCAGCTACGTGCGCGAAGGTTTCGGTTCGTATCATTCGCGTTCGACGGTGATGGGCGGTTCCGCAATTCTGCTTGCTTCCGCACCGTTCAAGGAAAAGCTGTGCAAAGCGGCGGCCAGGCGTCTTAACGTATCCGA
Organism: Pseudomonadota bacterium; assembly: GCA_963205465.1. Taxonomy (GTDB): domain Bacteria; phylum Pseudomonadota; class Alphaproteobacteria; order Rhizobiales; family Xanthobacteraceae. The sequence goes on from CAUJKG010000428.1 coordinate 5,849, forward strand.
GCAGGAGATCACGCTGATCGACGAGCGTGCGGTGGCGCCAAACGGAGCCTCGATCGAATGGAAGGCGCTGGCCTCAGACGATATCAGCGCGGAAGAGTCCTTCACCAACACGAAACACACCTACGCTTATGGCGCGCATTGCTGTCACGTTGCGGTCGATCCCGGCACCGGGCATGTCGAGGTGCTTGATTACGTGACGGTCGAGGACGTCGGTAAGATCATCAATCCTCTGACCCTGCACGGGCAGGTGATCGGCGCAATCGTGCAAGGGCTCGGCAGCACCTTCATGGAGCACCTCATTTATAATGAGGATGGCCAGTTGCTTACCGGTTCGCTTGCCGACTATGTCGTGCCGCTGGCCGACGATTACCCGGTGATCCGGGGCATCACGCTTGACGATTATCCGTCGCCGAACAATCCGCTCGGAGCGAAAGGTGCGGGTGAGGGCGGTATCATCGCGGTCGGCGGGGTGGCGAGCAACGCGGTCGCGAATGCATTGTCGTCGCTGCAGGTCGAAATTGAGGAATTGCCGCTGACTCCGCCCGCGGTCTGGGCGTCGATCGAGAAGCAGCGTCTCGTTGAAGGTACGAAGAACTGAGCATTGTCATGGAAATAACCGCAAAGCGCCGCGCCGATCGGATTATCGAAAGTCCTCCGAAGGTGCCGGTAATAAACGGCTTAAGCGATTTGCAAATCGTTCAGACGAAGACCTTGCCGCGTGCCGTGCAGGATCAACTGCTGCAGCTCATTCTGAGTAACCAATTGAAGATGGGTGAAAAGCTGACGGAAGCGGATCTGGCGATCCGTCTCGGCGTCAGCCGGGGGCCGATCCGTGAAGCATTTCGGGGACTCGAAGAAGCGGGCTTGCTGCAGTCGAACAAAAACCGCGGTGTCTATGTCCGGGTGATCAGCCCGGAAGAAGGCATGCATCTATACGATTTGCGCAGCTGCCTCGAAGCCTATGCGGGACGCGAGCTCGCGCCGAAAATCACCAAGCCGCAAGTGTCGGAACTTCGCGGAATGCTGAGCAGCATGAAGCACAGTTATGAGCGGCAGGACGTGGACGAGTTCTATCCGCTCAATATCGCTTTTCATGATCGCATCGTCGAAATGGTGGGCAATCCGAAACTGCTTTCGACCTTTCGCAAAATGATGAACGAGATTCATCTGATCAGCCGTCACGGTATCGAGGAAGAGGGCGGCCGCTTAGTTTCGAGTCACGAACACGTCGAAATCGTCGACGCGCTTGCGGCCCGCAACGCCAGAAAAGCCGAATCGTTGATGCGTAAACACGTGATTGGCTCTCGCGACCGGTTTCTCCTGCGGAAACTGCGTGCGCCGGCATCGAAATAGAATTCTGAAATCAAGGCAAGGAAACGGAAAATGATTATCGATTTTCAGCACCACTTCACGCCGCGCGAATTCGTCAAAGACCCGGGTGAGCTCAAGACTTATTATGACGAGAACGGCGCTCCCTCCTACACGTTCCACTCTTTGCTTTACGATCTCGACGAACATATCGCGATGATGGATACGGCCGGCATCGATGCCGCTTATCTGAGCAGCGGTGCAGGCACCGGCGCGAGCAACGAGATGTCGAAAAAGGTCAACGACTATACGCGCAAGGCGGAAATCGATTATCCGGGCCGCTTCTTCGGCTGCGCGCATGTCAATCCGCTGGGCGGCAAGGAGGCGTTCAAGGAGTTCGAGCGCTGTGTGCACGAACTCGGATTTCAGGGCGTCATCATCCCGTCAGAGATGAACGGGCTCTACATCGATGCGCCGGAATTCGAGGATTTCTGGAAAGAAGCCGTTCGCCTGAAGCAATTCGTTTTCTTGCATCCGGCGTTGAAGCTGAACGAGTCCAAGCAGTTCGACGGCTACGATACGGCGCGTTCCGTCGGCCGTGAGTTTTCGCTGGTCATGGCTATGATTCGTCTGATCTGCTCCGGCGTGTTCGACCGTTATCCCGAACTCCTGATCCACATGTCCCATATGGGCGGCGGTGTCGGCGCGCTGCTTGGCCGTATCCGTGCTTACGAGAACAAGGAATATTGGGGCACGGTTGGCAATCCGCGCCACGGCATCAAGGCGAAGAAGCCGCTCGACTACTATGTTCAGAACCACTTTGTGTATGATACCGCCGGTATCTGCGGGTCGATGTCGGCGCTTAAATCCACGATGGTGGAGATTCCGGCAGACCGCATCGTGTTCGCGACCGACTACCCGCAAGAAGTGCGCGGCCGCGAAGCGGTGCGTAATTTCGTCAACAACATCCGCGCGCTTGGTGCAGATGGAGAGAAGATTCTGTCGACCAACAGGAATCTGCTTTTCAAAGGCCGCTGATTTCTCTCGAGTTACGGATCCGATTGAAGGGCTGGCATCTGCCAGCCCTTTTTATATGGGACATGATAAAGGCCGGCATTGGCCGGCCTTTATCTTATCGCTTTTCGCGTAGCGCTTCGTATATCCGCCGTGGGCTTGCCGGTATCGTATTGATTTCGACATTGAACGGCGTGAGTGCGTCGTTGATGGCGTTGAGCACCGCCGCCGGCGGTCCGATAGCGCCGCCCTCGCCAAGGCCTTTCGCCTGCGTCACCGATGCGCTGGTGAGTGTTTCGAAATGGCCGATTTCGATATGCGGAACGTCGAGCGAGGTCGGCGGCAGGAAATCCGCAAGCGTCGCGGTAAGGATGTTGCCGTCGCTGTCGTAGATGATTTCCTCGAGTAGTGCATTGGCGATGCCTTGCGCGACCCCGCCGCGGATCTGTCCCTCCACGATCATCGGGTTGATCATCCGGCCGGCATCCTCGACCACGAGGAAGCGCTGCAGATCCACAGCACCGGTCTCGATATCGACTTCGACAATCGCGACATGGCAGGCGTTGGAGAAAGTCCCGTAAGGATCATAGGAAGCGCTTTCGCTGATGCCTGGCTCCAGCGCAT
>CAUJKG010000429.1 GCA_963205465.1 Pseudomonadota bacterium
CGCGCCACCATTCGGCGCGAAACGCACCGGCAATTCACCATTGATACCGCGGATCGGAATCGCAGACGACTTCTCCTCAGCCTTCTTCTCTGGGATGCGGAATTTCAGTGAGCTTGCCCGGCGCAGCCCGAACCAGCCGCCTTCGGTCTTCGGCGCTTTCGCGCCGCCGACACGTTCGCCGCGCCACTCCGGATCGACCGCCTTCAAGACGTCCTCCGGTTTGATCTCGCCGCGCCCCACCGAGGAATAAAGATCCTCGAGCGTATGGCGAGCGAGCCGTGGCAGCACCGCCTGCAATTTCTCGTCGGAGAACGGCAAAGAGGCTTTGGCAAAAGCACGCTCCGTCACGCGTCTGCCGAGGCCGGTAAATTGCGCACGGACCGCCGAGCGCGTGGCGCGCCGGATGGCGGCACGTGCCTTCCCGGTGATGACGATCGCGTCCCAGGCAGCGGGCGGCGACTTTACATCTCCGCGAATGATCTCGACTTCGTCGCCGGTTTGCAATTCGGATACCAGCGGCGCTACCTGCCCGTTGATCTTGCAGCCGATCGCACTGTTGCCGACGTCGGTGTGCACGGCATAGGCGAAATCAATCGGCGTGGCTTTTCGCGGAAGTGCGATCAGGCGGCCTTTCGGCGTGAAGCAGAACACCTGATCGTGGAACAGCTCGAGCTTGGTATGTTCGAGAAACTCTTCCGGGCTTGATCCTTCAGCGAGCATCTCGATCGTGCGCCGCAGCCAGGCATAGGCATTGGAGTCCTGGGAAAGCATTTCGTCCGGCGTCTTGTCGTTGTCCTTGTAGAGTGCGTGCGCGGCAATCCCGTATTCGGCGACCTGATCCATGTCCTGCGTACGGATCTGCAGTTCCACACGCTGACGGCCCGGGCCCACCACGGTCGTATGCAGCGAACGATAGTCGTTCTGCTTCGGCGTAGAGATGTAGTCCTTGAAGCGGCCGGGCACGAAGGGCCATTTCGTATGGACGATACCAACCGCCGCATAGCAATCGGCGACACTGCCGACGACCACGCGAAAGCCATAGAGGTCGGACAATTGTTCGAAGCCGACCGCCTTTCGCTCCATCTTCTTCCAGATCGAATAAGGCCGCTTTTCGCGTCCTCGCACCGTGGCACGGATACCTTTGCGCGAGAGTTCGCCGGTCAGTTCTTCTTCAATCCCCTTAATGAGCCCCGCGTTGCGCTCGCGCAGCGCCGCAAGCCTGCTCTCGATCGAACGATAAACATCGGACTGCAATTGCCGGAAGGATAAATCCTCCAGCTCCTCCCGCATGTCCTGCATGCCCATGCGGCCCGCTAGCGGCGCGTAGATATCGAGCGTCTCCTCGGCGACGCGATTGCGCTTTTCCTCGGGCACGAATTTGAGCGTGCGCATGTTGTGCAGCCGGTCGGCGAGCTTCACGAGCAACACGCGCACGTCGTTGGCGATCGCGAGCAGAAGCTTGCGCAGGTTCTCCGCCTGCGCCGCCCGCTTTGAGACCAGATCGAGCTTCTTGATCTTGGTCAGACCTTCGACGAGCGTGGCGATGTCCTTGCCGAATTTCTTGCTGATCTCGCCGCGCGTCGCCTTGGTGTCTTCGATCGTGTCGTGCAGGAGCGCTGCGACGATGGTCGCGTCATCGAGCTTCAGGTCGGTCAGGATCGCCGCGACTTCGAGCGGGTGCGAAAAATAGGGATCGCCCGAGGCGCGCGTCTGGGTGCCATGCGCCTTCATCGCATAGACATACGCACTGTCGAGCAGCGCCTCATCGGTCGCAGGATTATAGCGACGAACCCGGTCCACGAGTTCGTACTGGCGCATCATCGGAAAAAGAGCTCCTGACCCACGAGTCGAGGTGGGATTCAGCTCTAAGGTAGCACCGGCGAAGGCGCGCGGCGACTGTTCCGGACGAAAATCGTAACGAGGCTAAGCGCTTAGCCTTCGTCTTCCTCGGTCTGCTCCGGCGGAACGAGGCCCTGGAGGCCGGCCAGCAGCTCTTCCTCGCTCATGCGGTCCATGACGGCATTGTCGTCCGAACTGCCGGAACCTGGGATCATCGGGACGGCCTCGGGCTCCGGCTCGTCCACCTCGGTGTATTTCTGGAGGGAGTGGATCAGGTCTTCCCTCAGATCGCCCGGAGAAACGGTTTCTTCCGCCACTTCCCGCAGAGCCACGACCGGATTTTTATCGTTGTCGCGATCCACCGTGATGCTGGATCCAGAAGAAATCATCCGCGCGCGATGGCTGGCGAGCAGCACGAGATCGAAGCGGTTTTCGACCTTGTCGATGCAGTCTTCAACGGTGACGCGCGCCATGGGCGGGGCTCCAATCGGGCTATGTGCGGAATCGGCACCCTATAGCCCGGGAAATGCGGCCGGTGCAAGTGCCCCGATCTGCAGGGCCCCAGCCCCCTCAGAGCCATGCCCGCAGGCTGCATCGGCGAGCCCTAGGGGAGCCGGAAACAACCCGGCTGAAGCGGTAGCTTGGTTCGAACGCTCGCTTGCCTTTTACAGAACACGCTATCGCCCGACATCCGCCGGTCTTCGGACAAGCTCCCTCGAACAGCTTCGCGCTGGCATTACACGCATGTAACTATCCAGTTACTTATCACGGAAACATGAACCAGAATTAGCTTGCGCGGTGACGTTTGCAGGAGCAAAACGCGTCCGGAATTACTAAGGAAAATAACGATGCAGCACATTGCCGAGAAAACGGCACTCTTTATTGATGGCGCGAATTTATACGCGACCACAAAGAGCCTCGGTATCGATATCGATTACAAGCTCCTGCTCAAGGAATTTCAGAGCCGGGGCAATCTGCTGCGGGCGTTTTACTATACGGCTCTCATCGAAGATCAGGAATATTCATCGATCCGTCCACTGCTCGATTGGCTCGACTACAACGGCTACACCGTTGTTACAAAGCCGGCGAAAGAATTCACGGATGCAATGGGCCGGCGCAAGATCAAGGGCAACATGGACCTCGAACTTGCTGTCGACATGAAGGAACTCTCTGATCATATCGATCACATCGTGCTTTTCTCCGGCGACGGAGATTTCCGGCCGCTCCTCGAATCCGTGCAAAGAAAAGGCGTCCGGGTAACGGTCGTTTCGACGATCACGACGCAGCCGCCCATGATCGCCGACGAGTTACGTCGGCAAGCCGACGTATTCATCGACCTTTCCGAACTCGCGTCAAAAGTCGGCCGCGTGCCGCAGGATCGCGGCGGCCGGATGCAGGGCACGAATACCCCAAGCTTTCTTCAGCGTCCCGCCAGCACAGAGACCGAAAACGCTTGAGCGTAGCGGCGGCTCAACTCGCGGAGCCGGGCCGGGATTGCCCACTCTGCCCGCGCCTCTTCGCATTTCGGAAAGCCAACCGAAAACAATATCCCGGCTACTTCAACGCACCCGTTCCATCTTTCGGGCCGGTCGATGCACGCTTACTGATCGTCGGCCTGGCGCCGGGACTGCACGGCGCGAACCAGACCGGCCGTCCCTTTACCGGCGACTACGCCGGCAACCTTCTCTACGCGACGCTGAAGGAATTCGGTTTTGCGAAGGGCAATTACGAGCAACGCCCGGACGATACGCTGGAACTGATCGATACACGCATTTCCAACGCGGTGCGCTGCGTGCCGCCGGAGAACAAGCCTACCGTCGATGAAATCCGGACCTGCCGCGCGTTCCTGACCACCGCGCTGAACGAGATGCCCAATCTGAAGCGCGTAGTTGCGCTCGGAAAAATTGCCCACGATAGCGTCGTGGTCGCGCTGGGATCGAAAATGTCGCGGCACAAGTTCGGCCACGGCATGATCCACGACTTCGAAAAAGTGCGCCTGTTCGATAGCTATCACTGCTCGCGTTACAACACGAATACGGGCGTGCTGACGCCGGAGATGTTCCGCGAAGTCTTTGCCAATGTCCGCGCGAGCTTCGGCGCGATCGCATAATCTGGACGAAACCTTATCTATTGCCGGCGGTTATCCGGGCACGGAGAAAGCCATGCCCGAACTCGATATTTCTGCTGAAAAAGTCGCCTGGATCATCCTTCGCGCCCGCGAGTTGGAAGGTAAAGTCGCGCCATTCATGAACGACCGCGAGGCCGTCGACGAGCAAGGCGGCGCCATTCTCGAAAATAGGCCCCGCGATGCCACGGAAAAGGAACTTCGCGGATTTTTCGCAGCACTGAATGAGGACGAACTCACAAACCTCGTGGCGTTATGCTGGATCGGGCGTGGCACCTACGAGATTGAAGACTGGCAGGAAGCGCTATCGATGGCGAGAGCCGAGCGTACAAACTCAACCGCCGATTATCTGCTGAAAACGCCTGACCTCGGCGACCTCCTCGAAAACGGGCTGGAAGCATTCGGCATTCGAGCCGCCGAACTCGAAGAGAACATCGACTGAACCGGGCGCGACTACCCTTTATCGCGAATCAATCTTCCGCGCTCGCGCTGCCAATCGCGCTTCTTCTCGGTATCGCGCTTGTCGTGAAGCTTCTTGCCTTTGGCCAGCGCAATCTCGACCTTCGCCCGTCCGCGGTCGTTGAAATAGATCTTGAGCGGCACGATGGTCATGCCCTCTTTCTCGACCGCACCAATAAGCTTGTTGATCTGACGCTTGTGCAAGAGCAGCTTCCGCGGCCGCTTCGGCGCGTGATTGTTGCGGTTGGCCTGCAGATATTCCGGGATATTGGAATTCACGAGCCAGATCTCACCGTCCTTGGCGTCGGCATACGACTCCGCGATCGTCGCCTTGCCGTTGCGAAGCGACTTGATCTCGGTGCCGGTCAACGCGATGCCCGCTTCAAACGCTTCGCCGATGGCGTAGTTAAAGCGGGCCTTGCGGTTGTCGGCGGCGATTTTGAGTTTCGGCTCGGCCTTCTTGGCCATGCTGGAACCTAATTTAGCAATCCAGCATGCACCATCGCGCTGCGGATCGCATCCTTGGTCTTCGCAGTTGCAGGCACCAGCGGCGAGCGCACGATCTCCTGGCAGCGGCCGAGCATCGCAAGCCCTGCTTTCGCACCGGCGACACCCGGCTCGAAGAAGATCGCATCGTGAAGCGGGATAAGGCGATCCTGCACCTGCAACGCCTTGGCGTAATCGCCCGAAAGCGACGTATTCTGTAATTCGGCGCAGAGCTTCGGCGCGACGTTAGCCGTGACCGAAATACAGCCGTGGCCACCCGCAGCGTTATAGGCAAGTGCCGTCATATCTTCGCCCGAGAGCTGGATGAAGTCGGGACCCAACGCATGACGCTGCTGCGAAACGCGGCCGATATTCGCGGTCGCGTCCTTCACGCCGGCGATATTCTTCAATTCGTAAAGCCGCTTCATCGTATCGACCGACATATCAACAACCGAACGCGGCGGAATATTATAGATGATGATCGGAATGCCGATCGCGTCGTTCACCGCCTTGAAGTGCTGATACATGCCCTCTTGCGTGGGCTTGTTGTAATAAGGCGTGACCACGAGCACCGCAGCAGCGCCCGCCTTCTCCGCATGTTGTGCGAGCGAAACGGCTTCGGTGGTATTGTTCGAACCTGCACCTGCTATCACCGGCACGCGGCCGCTCGCCTGATCGATGCACCATTCGACGACCTTGTGGTGCTCGTCATGTGAAAGCGTCGGGCTTTCACCCGTCGTGCCGACCGGCACGAGCCCTTGGGTTCCCTCGGCGATCTGCCATTCCACGAGATCGCGGAACGCTTTCTCGTCGAGGCCGCCATTCTTGAACGGCGTGACAAGAGCGGTAAACGATCCCCGGAACTTCACGGCAAAATCTCCCAAAAGGTTGCGCCCTGCTTCGGGCGAAGGTGCTGAAATAGCGCGGAAAATGGTCACAAGGAAGGAAAATAGGGGTTTTTCCGGTACCCAGATCGCACCATATCGCTAAAAGTAACCAGCGATTCACTTAAAGAGGTTCTTTTCGGGGGTTAGGGACCAGAGGGAGACCGGATGCGACCGCATCTTGGCCGCGTCACAGCCGCCGTTTTTGCCGCTATTCTGTTGTTTGCGCCCGCTTCGCGCGCGCAGGACGGCGATGCCGCCGCCGTGAAACAGGCTCTCGCCCACCTCAAGGAGGGCGATTTCAATCAGGCCATGGCGCTCGGCGCGAAAACGCGCGACCCCGCCGCCGCCTCGCTGATCACCTGGCTCGCCATTCGCTACACGCCGAAAGACGTTGGCTTCGATCGCACTGCCGATTTCATCCGCAAACACCCCAATTGGCCGAGCGCACCGCTGATCCGTCGCCGGGCGGAGACCCTGCTGCTCTCGGAAAAGCGCGCGCCGCGCGAGGTCCTGAATTTCTTCGGTCATGCCCAGCCGATCTCGGGGGAAGGCATGGTAGCGCTCGCCCGTGCCCTCCTCGCTTCCGGCAATCAGGCTCATGCGGTGCCGTGGCTCCGTCGTGCCTGGCGCGAAGAAGAGCTGAGCATGACGCTCGAGCAGGAAATCCTCGGCGAGCAAGGAAAACTCCTTACGACCGCCGATCACAAGGCCCGCTCCGACCGGCTATTTTACCTGGAGAAATGGGAAGCCGCGCAGCGCAACGCCGACCGCGCCGGCAAGGACATCGCGGCATTGAGCCGTTTCCGCAATGCCGCCCTGCAGCGCTCGAACCGCGCAGCCGGCTTGATGAAGTCGGTCCCGGCTTCGATGCACAAGGACTCGAGCTACCTTTACGCCCGCGCCTATCTGCGCCGCCGCGCGGACGATCCGAAGGGTGCCGCCGAACTCTTGCTGCAAGCGCCGCGGGTTCCGGCCAACTCGCCCGACGCCGACGACTGGTGGCGCGAGCGCCGTTTCCTCGTCCGCAACCTGCTCGACGAAAAACAGTACCAGCTCGCCTATCGCGTCGCGGCTGCCGCCGTGCTGCCCGAGAACGACATCCTCAAGGCCGATATCCATTTCACGGCCGGGTGGATCGCGTTGCGCTATCTCAAGGACCCAGCGACCGCGAAGAAGCACTTCGTGCAGGACGTCGGCACGCCACAGCCCTTTTACATCGCGCGCGCACTGTACTGGCAGGGCCGCGCGGCCGAGGCGCTCGGCGATCCCATTGGAGCCAAGTCAGCCTATTCGCTGGCGGCACGGCATCATCTGGTATTCTACGGACAGCTCGCCCGCTCCAAGCTGAACCTGCGCGAACTGCCATTCCGTCCTATGCCGCAGATCTCGCAGCCCGAGCGGAACGCATTCAACAACAACCCGGTATCGCGCGCGCTGAAGCTGCTTTACGACGCCGACGCCGACGATCTCGTCATTCCCATGCATATCGACCTGATCGAGCGCACGCCGACAGGCGCCACCGCCGCACTCCTCGCGGAAATCGCAAGCGCGCATAAGGATACCCGCGCGCTGGTGATTATCGGCAAGCGAGGCCTGGACCGCGGCTTGCCGGTCGATGCCATCGCGTTCCCGACCAGCGGCATTCCGAATTACAATCATATGGGACCGCCGATCGAAAAGGCGCTGGTCTATGCAATCTCGCGGCAGGAAAGCGAATTCCAGCCTTATGTCGTCTCGCACGCGAACGCTTACGGACTGATGCAGGTGATCCGGCCGACTGGTGTGGGCATCGCCAAGCGCATCGGGATCAGCTTCGACTTCAACCGCCTGCGCAACGATCCGGTTTACAATGTAACGCTTGGCGCCGCCGAACTCGGTCATCTGGTCCGGAACTTCAACGGCTCTTACGTACTGACCTTCATCGGCTATAACGCCGGCCCCGGCCGCTCGCGGCAGTGGATGAACCAGCGCGGCGATCCGCGCGGCTGGCAGACCGAAGCGATCATCGACTGGATCGAGCGCATCCCGATCACCGAAACGCGCCTCTACGTCCTTCGCGTGCTCGAAAATCTGCAGGTTTATCGCACGCTCCTGACGAACAAGCGCACCATCGAGATAGAGCCCGATCTCGCGCGCGGCGATGGCGCGGGCTAGACTTCCGGCCCAACCTTTTATGGGCCGGAATTATGAGCGAAATCAAAGACCTATACCTCCACACACAAGACGGACTACGCCTGCATGCGCTGGCGGCGGGCCCGCGCGACACCTCTCGCCTGCCCGTGATCTGCCTCCCCGGACTCACGAGAACCTGCGAAGACTTTCGCGAGTTGGTGGAATCGCTCGCCTTCGACGCGACGGCACCGCGTTACGTCCTCGCACTTTCATCGCGCGGCAGAGGGCTTTCGGATCGTGATCCCAAGCCGGAGAACTATTCGGTTCCGGTCGAACTGAACGATCTGCTCGGGGTGCTCGACCAGGAGAACATCAAGCTCGCCGTGTTCGTCGGCACCTCGCGCGGCGGCATCCTGACCATGGCACTAACCGCAGCAAGGCCGCAGGTCATTGCCGGCGTGGTGCTGAACGACATCGGTCCTCTACTCGAAATGCCCGGGCTGCTGCGGATCCAGTCCTATGTCGGCAAATTGCCGAAGGCAAAAGACTGGAACGACGCCGTGCGCTTGCAGAAATCAATCATGCAGCACGAGTTCCTCGGGTTCAGCGAAGCAGACTGGCTGCGCTACACAAAGCTAAGCTGGCGGGAGACGGAAGATGGCATAAGCGGCGTATCGGACGCCGCGATCGCCTTCAACCTTCGGGATATCAAGGCAAGCGAGCCGGTGCCGGCAATCTGGCCGCTATTCGACGCGCTGAAAGGCGTCCCCCTGCTCGTGCTGCGCGGCGAGCATTCCGACCTGCTGTCACGCGAGAGCCTACGCGAGATGCAATCGCGGCACCCGGACATGACCGCCATCGAAGTACCCGGCGTCGGGCATCCGCCGGTCTTTTGGAACGAAAGCACGATCGGTCCGGTGCGAGAACTTGCGGCAAGGTGTGACAACACCTGAACTGTCATTCCGATCATGACGATCGCTTCGCGTTGCTCGCGGGCCGTTGCCGTCCGGTGATAACGAGCGAAAAAACAAAAACCCCGGCAGTTTCCTGCCGGGGTTTTCGCCAATCAGACTGACGTCAGATTAGAACGTGCGGGTGACGCGGAACCAGGTCGCAACCTTGTCCGTCGCAACGCTGTTCGCCTGCACTTCCGTGTAGAGAACGTCGAGCGACAGGGTGAGGTCCTTGACCGGCGCCCACTTGAGGCTGTGGCCGAACTGCGTGACCTGCGCGTAGGTGCCGAGCGAAGCATGCGACGACACGCTGTTGTAGCCAGCGTGGACTGCCGACTGAACGGTCGGGGTCCAGAAGTGGCGGTACTGCACCATGATCGACGAAGCGTCGGTCAGAGTGCCCGGAGTTGCAGCTGCATCCAGGAAGCCAGCGCCCGCGCCGTTATAGCCGAGCTGAATGCCGCCAATGCCGCCGTAGGGCGAACCGGAGAGACCGGTGTACTCGATCGCGCCTTCCGACCAGACACCAACGATCTTGAGGGTGTCGCCAGCGCCCAGCATCGGGAGCTTCAGTTCGACACCAGCACCAACCGCCCAGCCCCACTCGTCGCCGTTGGTCCAACGGGTCTGATGAGCAGCAGCCATGACCTGGGCAGAGCCCCAAGCCTGGTCGATGCGGATGTTCGCAACGAGGTCCGGCGTGTCAGACGACACGTTCTGCGTCGCGATAACAGCACCGTTGCCAACGCGGGTGACGGACTTGTCTTCGAGCGAGATCGTGGCCGACAGACCGTTGCCGAGGTTCGCGGTGTAAGCGAACACGTTGGTCCATGCCCACGGATTCGAAGCGACCGACAGCGTCAGGTAGTTCGAGCTGAAGTCGAAGAACGAGTTCGCAGTACCAGCGGTGAAGCCGGCGAACTGGATGAACGCGTACTGGATGAACGCGCTTGCGTTCACAGCGTAGCCCGGAGCACCGTTAGCGAGTGCCTGCGTGCCAGCACCGCTGACCTGCTGGAAGCCGCCCAGGATGTAGGAGCGGAGCGTGCCGTACGGAGTTGCCGTGCGTGCATCCAGCGAGACGTAGCCGCGCGAACGCCAAGCCAAGTCGTGACCGTTCTGGTTGGTCGGGGTAGCGAGCGTGGTGATCGCGCCAGCGGCGTAGTAGCCGACTTCGGCGAATACCAGGCCACCAACCTTCAAGCAGATGTCGGTGCCAGGAACGTAGTAGAA
>CAUJKG010000430.1 GCA_963205465.1 Pseudomonadota bacterium
TTCCTATTCGCTCTTGTCTTCGATCGGTCGCCTCAGCATCGTGCAGCTTGGCCTTGCCAAGACCCAGCATACCTACCAGCCCGAAAAGCACTATGAGCAGGTGCGCGATAACTGGTTCGGACTGCGCACGCCGGACGGGAAGTAGCTGGCGTCAAAGCATCGGCACGCAGAGTGGTCGATGCAAAAATTCGGTAACTGGATTCCTTGTGCGGTTACGATTGCGCTTGAGGACCGCTTGCCGTGTCGTGTTAGCGCCGCCGGCAAGCGGCCCGGGAGTCGCGATACGCTGCGACCCGGCCAACCGAACTTGCCATTGACCGGCATTTATAAGCAGGCAGCCTAGCAAAAATAAAAAAATAAAGTACGGGTGCCATTTCGGCTGGTTTTATTGAAGAATTCAAAGCCTGAGCGAGAGCGTAATTCTCGCAAGAGTATCGTGGAGACGATCATGGCTTCTCAAATTCGCACGGCTGCTGATTTTTACGAGCACCATCCGATCTCCGCGCAGATCATCCTCGCCAAGCTCGAGGCAGCTCGCGGCACGCTCGAGGGATTGCGTCCGGACGATCTGTTCCCGCACGATCAGGATCATTACGGCGGCACTGCCGCCAATGACGCGCTGGCCAGGTGTGCGCATATTGGTGCCGGCGCCAAGGTCGTCGACCTGTGCGCCGGCCTCGGCGGTCCGGCCCGTTATCTGGCGCACCGCTACGGCGCATTCGTCACCGGCATCGAACTGACGCCTGCGCGTGTTGCAGGCGCAGCCGAACTGACGCGGCGTGTCGGGATGGACGGTCAGGTCCAGGTCATCGAGGGCGATGTCACCGCCCTGCCGCTGCCCGACGCCAGTCAGGATGCCGTCGTCAGCCAGGAAGCGCTGTTCCACGTCCCGACCTCGCTCGCGCCCTCGGCGAGGCGCATCGCGTGCTGCAGCCGGGCGGACGCATCGCCTTTACCGACTGGGTCGCTCATGAGCCGTTGTCGGTCGCGGACAAACAGCTTTTGTGGGACGGCATGGCGGCTGCGACCCTGATTACCAGCGACCAACACGCCGGATTGCTGCGTGATGCCGGTTTTGAAATCGAATCGATTGACGATGAAACGGACGGATGGGGCGTCATTCTCGCGGAGCGCCTACGCATGTACCAGAAGCTGCGCGGCGAGGCCGAGCAGGCTGGTACGCCGGCGGGCCATGACGACTTCTACAAATCCTACGTGCTGTTCGTCGGTCTGGTGCAACGGAAGATCATGGGCGGCGCGAGATTTACGGCGATCAAACCGAAGTAATCCGGCTCTTGCGTGCATGGCGCTAAAGCGCGGACCTTCCGGGAGCGCTAACGGGTACCGAAGCGCGCTCTACCGTCGTTTTTGGCGGAAATAGCTGGGCCAAAGCAAAGTCTGGCATTTGCTTGGCGGATTCGTGGTGTCATAGTGCTAGCCGGCGGGCGAGGTGATTCCCTCGCGCGTTGCCGAGGGATTGTGGCAGGCGGCAGTAATATGTCTCAGAGTGCGCGTGCACAGGAACCGTCAATGGAGGAGATTCTTGCCTCCATCCGGCGGATAATCGCGGACGATACGCCTGGTGCGGTAAAGCCCGTAGCAGCAGCGCCAGCTTCACCGCCACCGCAGTTTCGTCCTGCCGCCGATGCCAAGGCGATGAGTCAGGATGACATCGACGCGATGATGGCCGACAACAATGTCGAGGAGGAAGAGGAAGTCCTCGACCTCGTGGAGCCCGTTCAGCCACTGCGTGCCGCGCCGGCTCCCAATTTTCGCCAAGTCCCTGATAACGACGTTACTTTTCGCGAAGACCCATTTGAGGAACCGGCTGCCGTGGACGCGCCGGTTTATGTGCCGCCGTCGCAGCCGCAGCAGGTCAAGCAGCCGGAACGGCTTCTGTCGGCCGAAACCAATGCTGCCGTAACCGCAGCGTTCGGGACGCTCGCGACCACGATTCTCGCGGAGAATTCGCGCTCGATAGAGGATCTGGTCCGGGAACTCCTTCGGCCCATGCTGAAAGCCTGGCTCGACGACAACCTGCCGGGTCTCGTGGAGCGGCTGGTTCGCGTCGAAATAGAGCGGGTCTCCCGCGGCGGTCGCTAGAGCATGATCCCGAAAAGTGCGAAGCGGTTTTCGGAAAAGATCATGCTCAATCAGACAGGTAAGCGACAAGTCTGAATCAGACTCTAAGAGCTGCTGCCGCCTTTATTGACACTCAACCCACGCTTTGGCTTGTAAGCGCGTCGCCAGGCCGGATTTATCCAGCTCGGCAAGGATCAATCGCCGGTCTCGGGCAAGTCTGAGACCGGTCGCGCCGGAATTCTCATGCTCGAAAAAACCTATCAGCCCGCCGAAATCGAAAACCGCATCTATCGCGCCTGGGAAGAATCCGGCGCGTTCAATTGCATGCGCCCGGAGCGCGCGGGGGCGGCGTCTTATTCGATCGTGATCCCGCCGCCGAACGTGACCGGCTCACTGCACATGGGGCACGCGCTCAATAATACCTTGCAGGACATCCTTGCGCGGTTCGAGCGGATGCGCGGGAAAGACGTGCTCTGGCAACCCGGCACCGATCATGCCGGCATCGCGACCCAGATGGTCGTCGAGCGGCAGTTGATGGAGCGTCAGCAACCTGGCCGCCGCGAAATGGGCCGGGAAGCGTTCCTGAAGCGCGTTTGGGAGTGGAAAGCGGAATCCGGCGGCACCATCGTCAATCAGTTGAAGCGTCTCGGCGCGTCCTGCGACTGGCGCCGCGAACGTTTCACCATGGACGAGGGGCTTTCGCGTGCGGTGCTCAAAGTATTCGTCGAGCTTTACCGCGCCGGACTGATCTACAAGGACAAGCGCCTCGTGAACTGGGACCCGAAGTTGCTGACCGCAATTTCGGACCTTGAAGTCCAGCAGATCGAGGTCAAGGGCAATCTCTGGCACATCAAATATCCGATCGAGAATTCGGACGAGTTTATCGTGGTGGCGACGACGCGGCCCGAGACCATGCTCGGCGATACCGCGGTGGCGGTGCATCCCGATGACGAACGCTACAAGGGCCTCGTCGGCAAGAACGTGATCCTGCCGCTGGTCGGCCGAAAGATTCCAATCGTTGCTGACGAATATTCTGATCCCGAGAAAGGTTCGGGCGCAGTGAAAATCACGCCCGCGCACGACTTCAACGACTTCGAGGTCGGCAAGCGTCACGATCTGTCGCTCATCAACATCTTCACGATCGAAGCGAAGCTCGCGCTGAAGAGCAACGAAGACTTCATGAAGAGCGCCGGCGGCGCTGATCTCGAAGAAGTGCTAGCGCTCGATGGCGCGGATCGTTTCAAGGCGCGTAAGGCCATCATCGAGATGCTGGAAGCGCGCGAACTGATGGTGAAGATCGAGCCCAACGTGCACATGGTGCCGCACGGTGACCGCTCGAACGTCGTCATCGAGCCGTATCTTACGGATCAGTGGTACGTCGATGCGAAAACCATGGCGCAAGAGCCGCTGCGCGCGGTGCGCGATGGCCGCACGAATTTCGTCCCGAAGAATTGGGAGAAGACCTATTTCGACTGGCTCGAAAATATCCAGCCGTGGTGCATCTCGCGTCAGCTCTGGTGGGGCCACCAGATTCCGGCGTGGTATGGACCGGACGGCAAGGTCTTCGTTGCGCTGAGCGAAGCGGAAGCGAAGGCGGAGGCGAAGCAGCATTACGGCAAAGACGAAGTGCTCACGCGTGACGAGGACGTGCTCGATACCTGGTTCTCTTCCGCGCTCTGGCCGTTCTCGACGCTCGGCTGGCCGGACGAGACTGCGGAGCTCAAGCGCTTCTTCCCCACTACCGTGATTGTCACAGGTTTCGATATCATCTTTTTTTGGGTCGCCCGCATGATGATG
>CAUJKG010000431.1 GCA_963205465.1 Pseudomonadota bacterium
GTCGATTTCTTCGCGAAGAAATAGCGCATCGCGAGGAAGAACGCGGATACGAACTCCCAGAGGAAAATCGAACGGGCGGCGCGATCCAGTTTCATTTCGGTGCCCATCCCGTGAAGTGAAGAACGGCGGCGACGACGACGACCATGACGAGCGAAAGCGGCAGGAAGACCTTCCAGCCGAGCCGCATCAACTGGTCGTAGCGGTAGCGCGGGACCATCGCCTTCGCCATGGCGAAGAGGAAGAACATGAAGCAGAGCTTCAGCACGAACCAGACGACGCCCGGCACCCAGGTGAACGGCGCGACCGGGAACGGCGGCAGCCAGCCGCCCAAAAACAGGATCGTTCCCATCGCACACATGGTGACGATGGCGACGTACTCGCCGAGCATGAACAGGAGATACGGCGTCGATGAATACTCGACCATGAACCCCGCGACGAGTTCGGATTCCGCCTCAACCAGATCGAACGGCGGACGATTGGTTTCCGCAAGCGCGGAGACAAAAAACACAACGAACATGGGAAGAAGCGGCAGCCAATACCACTGCAACATGCCCCATGGGCCGTTCTGCGCTTCGACGATCTTGGTCAGATTCAGCGAGCCGACGCATAGCAGCACCGTGATGATGACGAAGCCGATCGAGACTTCGTAGGATACCATCTGCGCCGCTGAGCGTAGCGCTGCCAGGAACGGATATTTGGAGTTCGACGCCCACCCCGCCATGATCACGCCGTAGACCATCAACGACGAGATCGCGAAAATATAAAGAATGCCGACATTGATATCGGCGATCGACCAGCCCGGATGCACCGGGATCACCGCCCAGGCCGCGAGCGCGAGCACGCAGGTCACGAGCGGCGCCAGCAGGAATACGCCCTTGTTCGCACCCGCCGGAATGATCGGCTCCTTCAGCACGAACTTCAGAAGGTCCGCGAAAGATTGCAGGAGCCCGAACGGCCCGACCACGTTCGGCCCGCGGCGCATCTGCACCGCCGCCCAGATCTTGCGGTCGGCGAGCAGGATGTAGGCAATAAAAATCAGGAGAGCGACGAGCAGAAGCACGCTCTGCGCCAGAATGACGATGATCGGCCACAGCGTCTGCCAGAAGAAATCGGTCCAGTTCATCGCGCCTACTCCGCAGCCTGCGGGAGCCTGCCCGCTGCCAGCCGCGAGCATTCAGCCATGACGGCAGAAGCGCGCGCGATTGCGTTGGTAAGATAGAAGTCCGTCACTGGCGATTTGAATGCGTGCTTCTTTGCTTCGCCGCCAAGCGCAGTAAGCGCCGCAAGACCGGATGCGTCGGCGGGAACAATCTGGTCGATCATGGCCAGATGCGGATGCGCCATGAACATCTCCTGTCGCAATACGCCCAGCGAGTCCCATGGCAGCTTGTGCCCGATCACATCGGAAAGCGCACGCAGGATCGCCCAGTCCTCGCGCGCGTCGCCCGGTGCGAAAGCCGCACGTTTGGCCAACTGCGGGCGTCCCTCGGTGTTGACGAAGACGCCGGACTTTTCGGTGTAGGCCGCAGCCGGAAGAATGACATCCGCCCGGTGCGCCCCGCGATCGCCATGCGTGCCGATGTAGACGACGAAGGCGTCATTCTCGACCTCGATTTCGTCGGCCCCGAGCAGGAACAGCACGTCGAGCGCTTTGGCCTGCACCATTTGCTTCGCGGTCAAACCGCCCGCCGCAGGCACTGCCCCGACGTCAAATGCGCCGACGCGCGAGGCTGCCGTATGCAGCACCGAAAAGCCGTTCCAGCCGTCGACGACACCGCCAACCGATTGCACGGATTTGGCGAACATCGAAAGCACGGCCTCGCCGTCTTCCCGCGCCAGCGCGCCCTGGCCGATCAGCCAGATCTGCTTCTTCAGTTGCGCAGGCTTGTGCGTGGTGAAGGTGGAAAGCGTGTCAGCCCCAGCGCCGAGATAAGCATATTGGTAGGTCAGGTCGGCCTGCTCGCCGATAACACCGATCTTGAAGTCGCCGCGCAGCCAGCGCTTGCGGATGCGCGCATTGATGACCGGCGCTTCCTTGCGCGGATTGGAGCCGATGATCATCAGCCCGTCCGCTTCTTCGATCCCGGCGATCGTTGCGTTGAAGAGATAGCTCGCGCGCCCGTATTTCGGATGCAGCACCGAGCCGTCCTGCCGGCAATCGAGATGGGGCGAGCCCATCGCGTCCATCAGCTTCTTCAGCGAGAAGGCTTCCTCGGTCGTGGCGAGGTCGCCGATGATGGCGCCGATCCTCTGGGCGTTCGTGGCGCGCACCTTCGCGGCAATCGCAGCGAAAGCTTCCGCCCAGGTCGCTGGCTGGAGCTTGCCGCTCACGCGGACATAAGGCCGGTCCAGACGCTGCGTACGCAGACCGTCCCAGACGAAGCGGGTCTTGTCGGAGATCCACTCCTCGTTCACGTCTTCATGGAGCCGCGGCAGGATGCGCTGCACTTCGCGGCCGCGCGTATCGACCCGGATGTTCGAACCCGCCGCATCCATCACGTCGATGGATTCGGTCTTGTTCAGCTCCCACGGCCGCGCCTGGAAGGCGTAGGGCTTCGACGTCAGCGCACCTACCGGGCAAAGATCGATGACATTGCCCTGCAGCTCCGAAGTCATGGCCTGTTCGAGGTAAGTCGTGATCTCCATATCCTCGCCGCGGCCGATCGCGCCGAGCTCGGAGACACCGGCGACCTCGGTGGTGAAGCGAACACAGCGCGTGCAGTGAATGCAGCGCGTCATGATCGTCTTCACAAGCGGACCGATATATTTGTCTTCGACCGCGCGCTTGTTCTCGTGATAGCGCGACTTGTCGACACCATAGGCCATGGCCTGATCTTGCAGATCGCACTCGCCGCCCTGATCGCAGATCGGGCAGTCGAGCGGATGATTGATCAGGAGAAACTCCATCACGCCTTCGCGCGCCTTCTTCACCATCGCGGTCTTGGTGTTGACGACCGGCGGCTCGCCGTTCGGCCCCGGACGGCAATCGCGCACGGCCCAGGCGCAGGAAGCGACTGGTTTCGGCGAACCCTTCAGTTCAACCAGACACATGCGGCAGTTGCCCGCGATCGAAAGCCGCTCGTGGAAGCAGAAGCGCGGAATCTCCGCACCCGCCGCTTCGCACGCCTGCAGCAGCGTGAACTCGGCCGGTACTTCGATTTCTTTTCCGTCGACGATCAGTTTGGGCATGATGTTGGTGTCGGCCTCTTAGAACCAGCTCCGCGAGCCGACCTCGTAGGTTTGATAGAATTCTTCATCCGTCTTCGTCAGGTAGATGATGCCTTCGACCAGCGCGATGACACTGATGATGATCGACGGCAATGCAAGCAGGATGAAGCCGAAGATAAAGAGCAGCAGCATGATGATGCCGGCGCCCGGATATCCGAGGTAGAACTTATGAATGCCGAGCCCGCCGAGCAGGATCGCGAGCAGGCCCGCCGCGACTTTGGACTTCTGCCCGACCTGACCGGCCGATGTGGATGGGCGATAAGCAAAGATGTCCGTCGCCTGCCGGCCCGTGATGTTGAAATCCACATCCGTGCCGGCGCGTAGCGAACGCACATTGCCGCCGATCGCACCGCGCACGAACTCATAGCGGTTGCCATCATCGCCGCTGATGATGCCCCGGCCTTCCTTGTCGTCGTAATTGATGACCTTACCGCGCATGGAAGTTCCTAAAAATCTGCGTCCTCAGACGTCGATGGGCCAGCGTTTGAACGCCCAGACCCATAGAAAAATGATGTTCACGAGCGGCACAAGCGCGATCAGAATCCAAAATCGCGAATGCCCGGTGCGTGCAAGAAGCTGCATGACCGGCACGCCAAAGATCACGAAGTTAATAATCAACGCGAAAGCGTAGATTAGGATCGGTGCAGTGGTATCTAAATTCATGTCGGTCCCCCCAAGTTATTCCGCAGCCTGCAGCACGGACTCGCTATGCGGGTTCGCCGCATAGTCGTCGATGCGTTTTTCGATTTCGTGCCGGAAGTGGCGGATGAGGCCCTGCACCGGCCATGCCGCCGCGTCACCGAGCGCGCAAATGGTGTGGCCTTCGACCTGACCCGCGACATCGAGCAGAAGATCAATCTCCTTCTTCTGCGCGCGGCCTTCGGCCATTCGTGTCAGCACGCGCCACATCCACCCCGTGCCTTCGCGGCACGGCGTGCACTGCCCGCAACTCTCGTGCTTGTAGAAATAGGAAATGCGTGCGATCGCGCGCACGATATCGGTGGATTTGTCCATCACGATCACCGCTGCCGTGCCAAGGCCGGAGCGCAACTCGCGCAGCGCGTCGAAATCCATCGGCGTGTCGACGATCTGTGCGGCCGGCACTACCGGCACCGAGGAGCCGCCCGGAATTACCGCAAGCAGATTATCCCAGCCGCCGCGAATGCCACCGCAATGCTTCTCGATGAGTTCGCGGAACGGAATGCTCATCGCTTCTTCGACGTTGCAGGGCGTATTCACGTGCCCGGAGATGCAGAAGAGCTTGGTGCCGGCGTTGTTCGGACGGCCGAAGCTCGCGAACCAGCTTGCACCCCGGCGCAGGATATCCGGCGCGACCGCGATAGACTCGACGTTGTTCACCGTGGTCGGGCAGCCATAAAGCCCCATGTTGGCCGGGAACGGAGGCTTGAGCCGCGGCATGCCCTTCTTGCCTTCGAGGCTTTCCAGGAGCGCGGTTTCCTCGCCGCAGATATAAGCGCCCGCGCCGTGATGGACGTAGAGATCGAAATCCCAGCCGCACTTGTTGTTCTTGCCGAGCAACCCGGCTTCGTAAGCCTGATCGATCGCGGCGTCTAACCGCTCGCGTTCGTGGATGTATTCGCCGCGTACATAGATGTAGCCGACATGCGCATTCATCGCGAAGCCGGCGATCAGACAGCCTTCGATGAGAAGGTGCGGATCGTGCCGCATGATCTCGCGGTCCTTGCAGGTGCCGGGCTCGGACTCGTCGGCATTCACCACGAGATAGCTCGGGCGGCCGTCCGACTCCTTCGGCATGAAGGACCACTTGAGGCCGGTCGGGAAACCTGCGCCGCCACGTCCGCGCAATCCCGACGCCTTCATCTCGTTGATGATCCAGTCGCGGCCCTTGGTGATGATGTCCTTGGTGCCGTCCCAGGCTCCGCGCTGCATCGCGCCTTTCAGGCCCCAGTCGTGGAGCCCGTAAAGATTCCGGAAGATGCGATCTTTATCGGCCAGCATTACTTGGTTTCCTTGCCCGACTGATCGCGCGCAGGCGCTTTCGGCGTACCGGCATCGCGGAAGTTCGCAGCCTCTCCAGGACGCTTGGCATTGCTGTCGCTCAACGCCGGATCGGCAACCGGCCCACGCGCTGACCCGGCCTCGCCGTTCAGCGTGGTCGGTCCGCCAAGCGGCGCGGAATACTGGCGATCGATCTGCGGACCGACCTTCACCGGCCTTCCGGCCGCAAGATCGTCCATCAGCTTTTCCAGGAGCTCCGGCGTGAGATCTTCGTAATAGTCGTCGTTGATCTGTACCATGGGCGCGTTCACGCAAGCGCCGAGACATTCGACCTCGAGCCACGAGAAATTGCCGTCCGGCGTCACTTCGCGCTGCTCGCCGATGCGCTTCTTGCAGACCTTCTTCAGGTCTTCCGCGCCGCGCAGCGCGCACGGCGTGGTGCCGCAGAGCTGGATGAAATATTTTCCGACCGGCTCCAGATTGAACATCGTGTAGAAGGTCGCGACTTCAAGCACGCGAATATGCGGCATGCCGAGCTTGTCAGCGACGTGACGGATCGCGGCTTCCGGCAGCCAGCCGCCAGCCTGTTTCTGCGCCCGCCACAGGAGCGGAATGACCGCGGACGCC
>CAUJKG010000432.1 GCA_963205465.1 Pseudomonadota bacterium
TTGTGGTAGCCCTTGGCCTGGTAGATCGGCGCGAACGGGTGCAGCGTTGCAAACTCCGGCCAGGTCAGCGGGACCATCTCGGTCGTGGCATTCAATTTCATCGTACACGATCCGAGCGGGATCATCGCGCGGTCGAGTGCAAGATCGCGGTCGCTTAGTTTGCGCATGTATCGAAGCAGCTCGGTCTCCGAGCGATATGCGTGGAAAACAGGGTGCGTAAGGAACGCACTTGTGCGCAGTAGTTGGGCTGGCAATGCATTGCGCGCCGGTACTTCGATTTCAGGATAAGACAGGTTTCCGCCGAATGCGCGCCATACCGCTTCAACGGTTTCTTCCGTGCTGATCTCGTCCAAGGCTATACGAAGTGTAGAATTGCCGATCCCGAGATTGATTTTTTCGAGTGCCGCTCGTTTTACAATATCGTCGCGCTTTGCGCCGACTTCGACGGTAATCGTATCGAAGAAACGATCCGACTGAAGCGAAAAGCCTAGTTTCTGCAAACCAGCCGCCAAAACTTTGGTGCGCTGGTGGATTGCTCGAGCAATCCAGGTAAGTCCATCCGGACCATGATAGACGGCATACATCGAAGCGATGACGGCCAGGAGAACTTGCGCGGTGCAAATGTTGGAAACCGCCTTTTCTCGGCGGATATGCTGTTCGCGGGTTTGTAGCGCCAAACGATAAGCCGGCGCTCCACGAGAATCCACGCTCAGTCCAACAATGCGTCCAGGGAGTGAGCGCTTAAGCGCATCGCGCACTGCCATATATGCAGCGTGCGGCCCACCATAGCCCATGGGCACGCCAAAACGTTGGGCCGAACCGATAGCGATATCGGCGCCCAGCTCGCCCGGCGACGCCAGCAAGGTCAGCGCTAACAAGTCGGCGGCAACCGTTACGAGTGCGCCTTTGGAGCGCGCCGCCTCAATCGCGGCACGCAAATCACGCATCGACCCTGAACTCGCAGGATGCTGAAAAATGACGCCAAAAACATCGACCTTATCAAGGTCGTTGAGGGGGTCGCCTACAATGAGTTTCCAACCAAGAGGCTCGGCGCGGGTCCGCATCACAGCGAGCGTTTGAGGATGAACTTCGTGATCGACGAAGAAAGCTTTCGTCTTTACCCGGGAGCTTCGTTCCGAAAGCGCCATCGCTTCGGCGGCAGCAGTCGCTTCATCGAGAAGCGAGGCGTTTGCGACGTCCAGTCCGGTTAGGTCGCAGATCATGGTCTGGAAGTTAAACAACGCTTCCAGCCTGCCTTGGCTGATCTCAGGCTGGTAAGGCGTGTAAGCGGTATACCAGGCAGGGTTCTCGAGAATGTTTCGCTGAATTACAGCAGGCAAGATCGTGCCGTAATATCCTTGGCCGATAAGCGACGTGAAAGTCTGGTTTTGTACGGCAAGCTCTTTCATATGAGTGAGCGCGTCGGTCTCGCTGAGGGCCTCGCCGAGATTTAGCGCGGACTTCTGTCTTATGGCTGCGGGAAGCGTTTCTGACATCAACGAGGCAAGACTCGTGGCGCCGACGGTCTTCAGCATCGAAGAAATGTCAGCTTCAGACGGACCGATGTGGCGCCGGGTGAAATTTACAGCAACGTCGCCAGTATGTTTGGAGTGAGCGTTCATGGATGCAGGTCCGCTTGAATGTTTGTAAGGCGTCTCAGACGGTGTGCTCCTTTTTATAGGTGGCTTCGTCCATCAATCCTTCAAGTTCGCTTTTGTCGGCGATCTTGAGTTTAAATAGCCAAGCTTTGCCTTCGGCGTCTGCATTTACCTGGGCCGGATCGGATACGACATCCGCATTGGTCTCAACGACCTCGCCGGAGATGGGAGAATAGACGTCGGAAGCAGCCTTTACGGACTCGACTACTGCAACTGCTTCGGACTTCTTAAGGGCGCGGCCAACTTCCGGCAGGCTGACAAAAACCAGGTCGCCCAGGTTTGATTGCGCGTAGTCCGAAATGCCGATGGTGGCGACGTCGCCGTCGACAAGGATCCATTCGTGGTCGGTGGTGTATAATTTGCTCATGATGATCTCTCAGCGCTTGAAGGCGTTAGGAACGAAAGGCGTAGCGGCGACACGCATGGGCACCCGCTGCCCGCGGACTTCGGCAAATATCTGCGTGTCGGCGGCGGCAAGAGCAGCGGGCACGTAGCCCATGGCCATTGGAGCATTCAAACTCGGACCGAAACCGCCGGAGGTGACCGAGCCTATTGGATGCGTTGCAAGCTGATCGGAAAATAGAGGAGCGCCTTCGCGTACGGGCGCGCGGCCTTCTGGTCTCAGGCCCACACGGCGGCGGGTGGTTCCATTCGCCAACTGATCGAGAATCGTTTTCGCGCCCGGAAAGCCGCCTGCGCGGGCGCCACCGGTTCGGCGGTTTTTCTGAATTGACCATTCCAGCGCGCTTTCGATCGGGCTGGTCGTTTCGTCGATGTCATGGCCATAGAGGCAGAGGCCGGCTTCCAGCCGCAGACTGTCGCGAGCGCCGAGCCCAATAGGTTGCACGTCGGGATCATCGAGAAGCATTCTTGCGAGTTGCTCGGCTTGCGCGGCCGGAACCGAAATCTCGAAGCCGTCTTCGCCTGTGTAACCGGACCTCGAAATAAAACACTCGAAACCTGCGATGTTTTGGGGGCCGGCATCCATGAAGCGCATGGCCGAAACTCCCGGACAAAGCCTCGCAAGCGCGGCCTCGGCTTTCGGCCCTTGCAGGGCCATGAGCGCACGATCGGGGAGGACGTTTACTTCGCAGGCTTCGGAAAGGTGTTTCCGGAGATGTGCCTCATCAGCCTCTTTGCAAGCAGCATTCACGACGATGAAGAGATGGTCACCAAAGTTTGCGACCATAAGGTCGTCAAGTATCCCACCGGCGTCGTTTGTGAACTGGGCGTACCGCTGGCGGCCTGCTCCCAATCCCGCGAAATCCTGCGGAACAAGGCGCTCGAGGGCTAATGCGGCATCTTCGATTTTACCTGACCGCGGTCGAAGCGCTATCTGCCCCATGTGCGAAACATCGAACAGGCCGGCGCTTCGCCGGGTATGCAGATGCTCTTTCAGAACGCCGAGCGGGAATTGAACGGGCATTTCATAGCCCGCGAACGGCACCATTTTGGCGCCAAGCGAAAGATGTAAAGCGTGAAGGGGAGTCCGTTTCAGCGACAAAGCTTCTTGCGCAAGCATCAAAGAGTCCTCGGCGGTTCTCGAGGCCCATCCTCGAGTAACCAGTCGGAACCCCATCTGTCGCTGTGCCTGAGAGTATTATCCCGTCGGCGGACGCTGGCCGGCGCTAACGCCGGCTGCGGCTCTTTCCAGATGTTATTGAAGCCATTCGGTCCTTTTGCCTGAGAGTTTCCGGGGCGGTTGCTCCTTCGGCGCCAGCATGAAAGCTGATCTCTCCCGACATGGCCTTCGTAACGGGCAGAGGGAAACACGACCCCAACGAAACTGTCAACAGAATGGGAATTACTGAGATTTCAAGGCCTTTGCGTTGGCTAGGTGTCGCCGCTAACCGTTGAAATCGGCGTTTCTCTCACATCCCGGCAAAGATTGATTCCAGGAGGTTTCATTGAAAACGGAAAAACACGCAATATCGCAGGTGCTTTCCTGAGAAAGATTTGTTGTCACGATATCGCTCTGGATAAAGTCAGAAGGGCGATTGCGAGCCAAACTTGACAACATTTTCATGTTGGGAAAATGTGCCGGCCGCGTGATACTTGTTATTGCGTATGGTCATCAAAGGATTTGAAACGTAGAGCATCTGACGCTGGGAGAGATCAGCTTTCATGCTGGCGCCGAAGGAGCAACCGCCCCAGGAAACTCTCAGGCAAAAGGACCGCGTCAGACGTAAAAATCTGAAAAGAGATGCGATCGCATCCGCCGACGGGATAACATTCTCAGGCAAATAAACAGATGGGGCACTCAATTTAGCTGAAAAAAGCTGGGTGCCTCGATTGAATTTAATCTCGTCTATTTCGCCGCCTGATTTGCTTGCACGTTCTGCCCGCCGGGATGGCGCAACGCTAAAGCTCCCTATTGGGGTGCTCGATCTCTTCAAGATCGGGATCGGCCCATCGTCGTCTCATACAGTTGGGCCGATGAATGCTGCCGCGGAATTTGTCCGTGGCTTGAAGCGGAATCGTGCTCCAGTTTTCACTCGTATTGAGACAAGACTCTTTGGATCGCTGGCATGGACCGGGAAGGGACATGCCACAGACAAAGCCATAGTTCTTGGTCTTGGAGGAAGGGCTCCCGACCAAATCGACCCCGACGAAGCCAGCAGGTTCTTCAAGAAAGTCTGCGATGACGGTTCGATGGAGCTTCCAGGAGGTCGAAGAATTTCTTTCGATCTCGATCGAGATATTATTTTCGATACGCAGCGAAAGTTCGATCGTCACCCCAATGCGATGGAATTTCGAGCGCTCGATGTGCAAGGCCGCGAGGTCGCATCGGAAATCTGGTTCTCGATAGGTGGCGGCTTTATCGAGCAATTGGGGAGCGAACATCAAGAGAAGGACGTGAGACATTCTCACGGCTTTGATTTTCGCTCCTCGGAAGAACTTCTCCAAATGTGCCGTAGCCATTGCTGTTCGATTGCCGATATCGCAATGGCCAACGAAGTCGCGCGGCGAGGGGAAGCTGAAACGTATAATGAGATAGATCGTATCATCGAAGCGATGATGAATTGCATCGATCGCGGCCTGTCACGGGCAGGAGAATTGCCGGGGGGTCTTCGTGTCAGGCGGCGCGCAAGTGCGCTCTTCGAAAGGCTGCAAAAACGTGCAACGAGCAATTCTCACTTCACAAGCCAGCCATTCGATCATATTTCGGTATACGCCATTGCCGTAAATGAGGAGAATGCTGCCGGAGGCCGCGTAGTTACCGCGCCAACGAATGGAGCTGCGGGCGTCGTTCCCGCTGTTCTTCGCTATTATAAAGACTTTTGCGAGGGAGCCAGCCAGGAGGGAATGCGAACGTTCCTACTCGTGGCAAGTGCGATCGGAAGCATTATCAAACGGAATGCGTCGATCTCCGGCGCCGAGGTTGGGTGTCAGGGCGAAGTCGGCTCAGCTGCTGCAATGGCAAGTGCGGGTCTCACGGCGACGCTCGGCGGAACAAACGAGCAAATCGAGAATGCCGCCGAGATAGCCATCGAACATCATTTAGGAATGACCTGCGATCCGGTCGGCGGCCTCGTTCAGATCCCGTGTATCGAACGAAACGCTTTTGGAGCGGTGAAGGCGGTAAATTCTGCTTATCTTGCTCTTGCCGGAGACGGAAATCATCGCGTCTCTCTCGATCAGGTTATCGAAACCATGCGCCAGACGGGAGTCGATATGCACGACAAATATCGCGAAACGTCGCGTGGGGGCCTCGCTGTAAACGTCCCGGAATGTTGAAGAGGAAGTTTGCCTATTCTCGAGTATCCAAATGCAGTGCTGTCTGGTGGTGCATCTGGTTCGCCGCCTCTGTCTTTCATTTCGACAAGTTGAGATTTTGTCTTATTTGGCAGAGCAGCCGAAGATCTCTGCCGATATCACCTTGAGGCATTTGCGGGTTTCGCTTTGCGACCCGAGGCAGCCCAAACTCCGCATAGGATCAGTGCGAAACCCAGCGCGTGGAACGCCATAAGCTTTTCGCCCAGGAAGATATACGCCAACACGGCGCTGTATATGGGTATCAAATGCAGAAACGGGCCGCCGCGACTTGCTCCCAGCTTTTCCACGCCGCTTGACCAGAGAGCATACCCAAGAAAGCTGACAAAGATCCCGAAATACAGAAGTGCGCTGACTGTTCGCAGCGATACTTCAAAGTGCTGCCCGGATACGAGCTCCCACGCGGCAAGTGGTATCAAGAAGCAGCTGGATATTGCTGCAATGACAAAGATGAATGTCAGCCAATGAAGCTTTGGCAACTTCCGCAGCGCGCACGAATAGATCGCGAAAAGAATCATATTCCCAAGAATAATCAGATCGCCGTAGTTGAAGTTAATTGATGTCAGGGTGCGGAAGTCTCCACGCGAAATCAAGAAAAGCACGCCCATGGATGAGACGAAAATGCCGAGGATTTGAAGAGCGCTTAGCCTCTCGCGAAAGAATAGGGCGCCTACGGCAACGATCGCCACGGGTGTGATCGAATTGAGCACCGAAGTATTCAAGGCGGTCGTAAGGCCAAGACCAACATACTGAGCAGCGGAGAAAATCGCACCGCCGGTCAATCCGGCAAAAAGCAGTATTTTCCAGTTGTCGACGATGTGGGGCCAATCGCGCCGCAGATAGCGATGAACAAACGGCAGCGCAATAATCAAAGGCAGGAGCCATCGAAAAAGCGCTGCGTTGTAGGGCGGCACATGCCCGGCAATCGCGCGCCCTACGATGTGATTTCCGGACCAGAACAATGAAGTGAGGGCAAGAGCAAGGTAGGGGTTCACGAGAGCAACTTTCAGGGCGGGCGAGGATATTCTGATCGGCTTGCTTGTGGAAGGGGTTGGTCTTTCCGGCGCTGGAGTGAGGCAAGCGCAAGCGGGAGAAATGCAGCGTAAATGCCAGATGCCCGCATCCGCCAGGTAAGCGATCTTAGCTTGGCTGCCCGCTAATCCGGCAAAACAGGATTCCGGCTGATCGATCCGGCAAAAGCTTTGGATTTCGAATAACGTGCAATGTCAGGATTTTGTGGAATCGACCTTGCGCCGGCGCGCGGACGACCCGGCAGAAGCCCGGTCGTTCAGCTTCGAAAATAGCGCATCGGCATTGCCGTCGAATAAAGTGAGCGCACCTTGCGCCTTCGCGGTTGCTTCCACATCCTTCAGGCCGCTGGCGGTAAGCAGCGCGACGACGGTGTCGTGTTTCTTGATGTGGCCGCTTTCAAGAAACTGCGCCACTGCAGCGAGGGCTCCAGCCGCGGCGGGTTCGACATAGAGTCCTTCGGTCTCCGCGAGGTTCTCTTGCCATGTGAGAATCGCCTCATTGGACACCGTCGTGGCGCTGCCGCCCGACTGTCGCAGCACGTGTAATGCCTGGTAGGTGCTGCGCGTTGCCGAAGTGGATTTTGCGATGGTGTCGTGCGTATTCGGCATGTCCGGCAAGGCGTCGCCGCCGCTCTGCAGCGCCGCGCCGAGCGAGCCGTAAATTTCCGCTGCCATCATCCGGGGAAGGCGGTCGATCCAGCCGAGCAGCAGCATTTCCTGAAAGCCGCGCCACATGCCGATCAGCGCGTCGCCGTAACAAACCGGCAATACGCAGTAGTCCGGCACTCGCCAGTCGTTCTGCTCGGCAATCTCGTAAGCGAGCGTTTTATACCCTTCGATGCCGTAAGGGTTGCTGCCGACCACCGGCCCGAAGAACGGCGATGTCGGAAACCAGCCGAAATCCTGCACCGCGCGCTGCATCAAAGGCCAGCGATCCGCCTTGTTCTCGACTGCGATGACATCGGCGCCATAGGCTCTCATCTGCGTGAGCAGCGGACCGGTCGCGCTTTTCGCGGTGAATATGATGCAAGGCAAACCGGCTTTGGCTGCGTAAGCTGCGGCGGCAGCGCCGGCATTGCCGGTTGAGCTCGAGACGATTGCCGGTGCGGAAATCTTTTTCGCAACAGAGACCGCGATACACGCCAGGCGATCCTTGAATGACGCGGTCGGGTTTCTCGTCTCGTCCTTGGCAAACAAGCCTTCAATACCGAGGGCGCGGCCGATCGAGGTCAGGTGATGAAGCGGTGAGCCGCCTTCGCCGAGGCTGACTGCTTCTTTCCGCGAAACGGGAAGAAAATCGCCGTAACGCCACAAGCCGGAACCTTTAAGAGCATCCCGGCTGGGCAGCGAGGTGAGGAAGCCTTCGCCATAATCGACCACGAGGTTGCTCGGTGCATCCCGATTGCATTTCCCGCAGTCGCGCGCATAGTCAAGCGGTCCATACGGGGCATTGCATCGTAAACAGCGCAGGCCGATAGTTGCTGCCATGATTTCATCCGGACGGCCGTCCCCTTCGGCAGTGATTGACAGCAGGGGATAGAATGTGCCGTATTTCGGCACATTGTTTCAATCACGAGTAAATCGTCAGGCGATAGGAGTGTCAAGCGAACCGCTTTTCGCATCCTCGCCATATATTGTCAGGACAGAAGCGAATGCCCGCTACGATTACCGGACACGGAGAAAATCAGTCGGTCACCCGCGCGATCGATATCCTCAATCTCCTCGCCGACAATGCCGAGCCGCTTGGCGTGCGGGAAATTGCACGACGTTTTGACCTGCCGGCAAGCAATGTGCAGCGTCTGATTAAAACCTTGGCAAAGGCAGGATTTCTTGAGCAGGCGGGCGATACGTTACGATACAGTATCGGCTATCGCGCATTTCAGGTCGGCAATGCTTTCGTCGAACGGAGCAGCCTTTACAGCGCGGTGACGCCGGAGCTTTATACGCTGGCGAGCAATCACATCACAGGATTTCTTGGCGTGCTGAGAGATCGCAGCGTGGTATATCTCTCCACGGTGCAGAGCGAGGGCCCGGTAGCGATTACCCACCGGCCGGGGTCGCAGACGCATCTGCACTCGACTGCGATGGGGAAGGCGCTGCTTGCCGAAATGAGCGATGACGCCATTCGCGCCTTGTTGGGTGCGAAGCCGTTGTTGCAGCTGACGCCGCGAACCAAAATATCCTTACCGCAGTTGATGAAGGACATCGAGGTGATTCGAAAGCTCGGTTACGCGACGAGCGAGGAAGAAAACAGACAGGGGTTCTTCTCGGTCGGCGCCGTCGTCAGAGACGTCAGCAATAGGGCGATCGCTGTCATCAGCGGTGCTGTGCCGGCGGCATTCATGAAGGCCAATGATCGTGCGATCATCGCGCAGCAGGTGCTGGAGGCGGCGCAGCGTGCGTCGCGCAAGCTCGGTATGCGCAACATTCCGAATGTGCCCGCTGCGATGCGAAGAAAGAGTCCGGCCAGAGGGCGCTGACGCTCTTCTTGCTTATTCCGGATTTTGGCCGGGTCCGGACGCATGCCGGTTTGATCCGCGGCACCCTGCATAGATTTCGCTTGTCTGCTCGCATGAGCATCGTCTGCCCAAGTATTTGGCGGCTGATTGACTCACCTTATGCAGACTGTAAGCTGAATTAGTACATTGTGCCGATTATTGGAACGCATGGAAAAGCCGGTTGCTCAGCTTCGAATGATGATCGGTTCTGACGGGCTCGATCAGTTTGGTTCGCGTTTGCGCGCTGAGGATCGCAAGTCTCGCCTTCATCAAAAACGGGTTGCGTAATGATGACGTCCTTTGTCGCGAGATACGAATGCGTCTCCGTTTCGCGGTCTCTATCTCTGGCTCGTATCTTGCATTTTGGTTTTGACCTGTCGGTACCGAACAAGCAGTCCTTGCAGTTAGAAGGGGAGAAAAAATGCGTGTCCTAAAATTCACCGCGGCCATAGCCGGCTTACTCGCGTCGGCTTTCGCGTCGCAGGCTTCGGATTATCCGAAGCACCCAATCCAGATCGTGGTTCCGTTCACGGCTGGAGGAAACACGGATGCTGTTGCGCGCCTGCTGGCGGAGCGCATGCAGGTTTCGTTGAAGCAGCCTGTCGCGGTTGTGAACCGGCCGGGTGCCGGGACCAACATCGGCGCGTCCTCGGTCGCTTCGGCGGAACCCGACGGCTACACGATGCTGCTGAATGCGCCGGCGTCGTTCGTGATCAACCAGTTCATCTATAACAGTCTGACCTATAACCCCGACACGGCATTCACGCCGGCATGTCTTGCCGCGAAATTTCCCAACGTCCTGGTGGTGCACCCGTCGGTGGGCGTAAAGACGATTCAAGAGTTGATCGCCAAGGCCAAGGCAAATCCCGGAAAGCTCAGCTATGCGATTGCGGGGATTGGTGCGACCAGCCATCTCGCCGCCGCACTATTCTCCGAAATGGCGGGGATCGACGCCGCGGCGATTACTTATAAGGGCACTTCGCAGTCGGTGATCGATCTTATCGCCGGACGCGTCGATTTCACCATCGATAACCTTGGGCCAATTCTGCCTCATATCAAGGCAGGGAAGTTGATCGCCCTTGGCGTGTCAACCAGCGAGCCGGTCTCGCTGTTGCCGGATGTACCGACCATCAGCTCGGTGCTGAAAGGCTACGAATTGAGTTCCTGGAACATGCTGGCCTTGCCGGCGAAAAGTCCGAAGGAAATCGTCGATGTCATCAGTAAGGAATGCAATCGCATCATTCACCTGCCTGAGGTCGCAGAAAAGATGCGCGCGTTCGGTTCCGAACCGGTTGGCGGTACGCCGGAGCAGATGCAGGAATTCCTGAAAGCCGAACGTGTCCGCTGGGAGAATGCGGTCAAGGCAGCAAAAATTCCAAAGCAGTAAAGTTCTGGAATGAAATTACGGAAGGCCGGTGCGAACCGGCCTTCTTTTTATTTTACCTGCTTTTGCTTTCCTTACGCATCGCCATATCGCGCGCCGATGCGCCATTTATGGACCTCGTTGCGATCCACGACGTGATAGGCCGCATGCAGATTGACCGTCGGATCGCAATGCGTAGTGACGATCAGGACGCGATCTCCGAGCTTCGGCGCAGGATGTCCCTCCGGAATGGAAATCACACCATGCTCGTCGCCGGCAAAGCGGTATTTCGCGCCGCGCGGTAGTCCGATCATATTCGCCGGCGGCGGCCCATTGGTGGCGAGTGCCTTGGTCCCGGCATCGACCGTGACTTGCCCGGACCGATTGACGGAAACGACCGTCGCAAGCACGAACAGGCTGGTTTCGAATGCAGGCACCGCGCCTGCCTCGTCGAGCACCTGCGCATAGTCGGAATCCATGAACACGTAGGATCCGACCTGTAGTTCGTTATAGGGGCCGGCGCTGTCCTGCAGATAGGTGCCGGTGCCGCTGCCGCTCACCAGACGGGGAGGCAGGTCGTTCGCGGCAAGCGCTTCGGTAAAGTCGCGCAGCACTCCGGCTGCTTCCGCTGCGGCGTGTTTGCGCTCCAGCGGCGCGTGAACGTGCTGCGCATGCCCGGCAAATCCCTGCACACCGGCAAAGGTGAGCCGCTCGTCGTTAGCAATCATCTGCGCAAGGCGCAGGCCCTCGGCGGTATCCGTGATCCCGGTCCGCAGGTGACCGATATCCACGTCGATGGCGACCGCGAGTTTTCTCTCGCCGGGCCGCAATGCCGCAGCCAGCATTTCTATCTGTCTGGCGTGATCGACAACGACCGTGATGCCGTGCTCGCGATTGATCCGGGCGATACGCGACGCTTTCGATGCGCCTACCTGTGGCGCGGTCAGCAGAAGCCCGCCGATCCCCGCGGAAGCAAGCATCTCCGCTTCCGCGACGGTGGCGCAGGCAATGCCAATCGCGCCAGCGTTATGCTGAAGCCTGGCGATATCGACGGATTTATGGGTCTTGGCATGAGGCCGCAGCGCGAGGCCGCGCTTTTTCGCTTCGGCCGCCATTTTATCGATGTTGCGCGTCAGCGCCGCGAAATCGACGACCAGCGCCGGGGTTTCGATCTCGCGCAGGATCGCCTGCTGCGGCGAAAGGGGGCTTCGATCCGATCCGGTATCTGTTGTCAAAGCACCCCCCGGGTTTGCCCGGTGCTGCCGGCCGCAGTTTTTCGTGCCGCCCTCAGCTTACGTGCGGCATGACCTCTTCGGCGAACCAGTGCAGCTGTTCGAGTAATTCGGTTTCGCTGTTTACCGCAACTGCCATGGCGGCGCAGTGGTCGACGCCCATCTTCTTGAGCAGGTGGATTTTCTCAATGATGTGTTCCGGCGACCCGACCAGGTTGGCCGTTACCTGATAGGTCGGATCGCGCCCGGTGTGAGCAAGCGAAACGCGGTGAGCGACAAGTCCGCTCTGCATATAGGTTTTTTCCGCTTCTTCCTGCGTCTTGCCGACCAGCAGCGAGAATTGCGGAGCCACCTCAATTTCCTTCGGGTCGCGGCCCAGCGAACGCGCGTGCTTATGTAGCGACTGGATGCGTTCCTCGATCTCGTGGAGCGGCCGCCAGCCCGGCAACCAGCCCTGGCCGATTTCGGCCGCCCGCTCCACGGTCTTGAGGCTGTGACCGCCTATGTAAAGCGGGAACGGGTTCTGGAGAGGCTTCGGAAACATCTCGATGTCTTTGTAGGAGTAATATTTCCCGCTGAACGAAGAAATCTTTTCCGTCGTGAGTTTGCGGAAAATCT
Organism: Pseudomonadota bacterium; assembly: GCA_963205465.1. Classification (GTDB taxonomy): domain Bacteria; phylum Pseudomonadota; class Alphaproteobacteria; order Rhizobiales; family Xanthobacteraceae. Next base: position 12,175 of record CAUJKG010000432.1, read on the forward strand.
CGAGGCCTTCCTCCATCATGGTGCCGCGGTGGGGACTCGGGTAGCGATTTCCGACCCAGGCCTCGAACTCTTCGCGATAGGCGCCGAGCCCGACCGCCATCATGAAGCGGCCGCCCGACATCTGGTCGATGGTTGCAACCTGTTTGGCGAGATAGACCGGCTCGCGATTGGGCATAACCAGAAGCGCCGTGCCGACGCGCAGCTTCGTGGTCGCCTGCGCGATCATCGCAAGCGTGATGAGCACGTCATAGAAGTTCGGCGAACCTTTCACGTGGTCGCGAACGTAAACCGGCGGGGTGATGTGATCATTGCCCCACACGGAATCGTAGCCCAGCCGCTCGGCCAGCTGTGCCTGGGTGATCAGGCCTTGCGGCTTGCAGAAATCGACCGGATAAACCAGCCCTTCATAGCCGGTTGAGAGGCAGACCGAGAATTTCATAACCTTATTCCTCTTCGAGAAACCGCAGTACGAGCTTGCAATAACGCAATCACAGGATGCGCAATGCCGTCGGCAGGCTCATCAATGATGCGGCGCCATTGTTGGTCACGCGAACCATGTCTTCGACCTGCAGGCCGGCGAAGCCAAGTTCGTAGTAGGGAGTTTCGACGCAGATCACCATGTTCTCTTCCAGAACATCGGTGGAGCTTTCCGAAATGTTGGGCGGATCGTAGCCGTCGACGCCAATACCGTGGCCGACATGACTCCGCGCGAAATGCGGAATGCCTTCCTTCTGCACGGTTGCGACGATTTCCTTGAAGAGCTCGGATACTTTCAGTCCCGGCTTGATGATATCGTAGCCGCGCAGCACGCCCTTTTCGACGGCGCGGTAGTATTTCGCGATCTTCGGCGCGGGCTCGCCGAGGCTCGCGCCGCGCGACATGTCGGAGCGGTAATTGCGGTAACGGCCGCCGACGTCGAACCGGATCAGATCGCCCCGTTTCAATTTCCGGTCCGAGGGCTGCACGTTGATCATGGCGCTGCGATTGCCGAAGCCGATGCAGCCGACCACGGGGGCGGCGTCGTCATGTGCAAGGCTTGCGTTGAACGCGCGAAGCATTTCGCGCTCGGTTACGCCTTCGGCGGCGATGTTGAGCGCGGCATCGATCGCCCGTTCGGTTATGCGGGCGGCCTTCTGGAGAATCTCGATTTCACCCGGCGTTTTGACCGAGCGGACGCGCTCGAAGAGCGAAAAGCAGCGGACGAATTTGACGTCGGGCAGGGCTGCCGTAAGCTGCTCCATGCATTGGGGGGTAATGCCCATCTCGTCGATACCGACGGTGCCGCGGGTCAACCCTTTTTCCTTCATCGCCGTGACCAGCGCGTCGACGGAGTCCTTGTACGCGGTACTGCCGAAGAGTTGCTGCTGAAGCACGTCACCCGCGTCCAGCGTCGCGGAAGAATCCACGTCGATCTGGAAGTAACCGTAGCGGCGAACTTCGCGTATCCACGGTTGCTGATCCGGAATCAAATCCAGAATGCCGGAATTGGCGATGATGCAAGGCTGGGCAGTCTCGCGGGGAAACAGTACATAAGCCTGCGGACCGCGCCGGACCCATTGCGACATTGCCCAGAACCCGCTGAGATAGGTCACGTTCTCCGGACAGGTGGCGATGACAGCGTCGAGATTATTTTTTGCGATGAAATCTTTGAGGCGGGGGATGTTTGCGAGCATGAGACCAATTGGCGATCTAAAGAGTGTTCTAGTAACTAGAACATTGTCTCAACAAGCTGGTAGCCGGGCCAATAGAAGTCAATAGCAATTTGACAACGCGAATGCGCAATGCAATTTTTAATTCGAAACAGTGTTTCAAATAGTGGAACGTACAAGGCGATCTTGCACGGCCGAAATCGGGGCATAGTGTGAAGCTTCCGCCAATAGATTATCTCAGCCCAATATCGGTCGATGAAGTGGTGCGGCTTCTCGGCGAAAGAGAAGACGCCAAAATTTTGAGCGGCGGGCAAAGCCTGATGCCTATGCTCGCATTTCGCCTGGCGACGCCGCGCGTTCTCGTCGATCTGCGGCGCGTCTCCGGCCTCGACCGGATTCATATCGGTGAGCAGGGCGTTGAATTGGGTGCGAAAGTGCGCTGGCGGGATATCGAGCGGGATACACGCCTTGCGGTTGCGCAGCCGCTTCTGGCCGAAGCCGTCCGCCATATCGCGCATTATCAGATCCGCAACCGGGGAACGGTAGGCGGTAGTCTTGCGCATGCCGATCCCGCTGCGGAATTGCCGGCCATTGCCCTGACCTGCGAGGCGCATATCGTTGCGGTCGGGCCGCGCGGTGAGCGTGAAATTCCTGCCGCGGAGTTCTTCCTCGCGCCGCTCGTGACCGCACTGGAGCCGGACGAGCTGATCGTCGCCATGCGCTTGTCGGCCTGGCCCAAGGCGCGCCGGTTCAGTTTCAAGGAGCTTTCGCGCCGCTTGGGCGATTTCGCTTTGGCGGGGGCTGCGGTCTTCTTCGATCTTGATGAACGCGGCTGCATGCGAGCGCTGCATGTCGGCGCATTCGGGGTTGCCGACAAACCGGTGCGCCTCCTGGAAACCGAAGCGGCGTTGAACGGCATGCGGCCCGAACCGGCCGCCGTCGCCGAAGCGATCAAGCTTGGTACGAGCGGGCTCGAAATGCGGAGCGACATCCACGCCGACGCCGACTACCGGCGCGCATTGCTGGAAACCCTGCTGACGCGCGCGTTCGATGAAGCCATGCAACGGAGCCCTTCATGACGTCGATTACGCCGATCATCAACGGTGTCGCCGTCACGGTCGAGGTTCCCGATCGTGTGACGCTTGCGGACACGTTGCGCGACAAGCTCCGGCTGACGGGCACGCATGTTGCGTGTGAGCACGGCGTTTGCGGTGCGTGTACGGTGATCGTGGATGGATTGGCGGTGCGCTCCTGCCTCATGCTCGCGGTTCAAGCCGACGGTGCTGCGATCACGACCGTGGAGGGCCTGAGCAAAAACGGAAAGCTGTCTGCGTTGCAGGATGCCTTTCGGAGGCATCATGCCTTGCAATGCGGCTTCTGCACATCGGGAATCCTTACCACGATGCACGCGCTTCTGCTGGAAGAGCCCGATGCAGGGGAGCATCGCATTCGCGAGGTGTTGTCGGGAAATCTTTGCCGCTGCACGGGCTACATTCCCATCGTCGAAGCGGTGCTGGAAGCGCGGGCGGCTTACGCGCAGGCGGAGTCCGGCGCATGAACCGCCCGAATGCGTATATCGGTAGCGCCGTAGACCGGATTGAAGACGAGCGGCTTCTGACCGGAAAAGGCACGTATGTCGGCGACCTGAACCTGGAGCATCTGCTGCACGCGGCGATCCTGCGTAGCCCGGTTTCGCACGGCCTCATTCGCAGCATTGACGTCTCCGCAGCGCGGGCACTTGCCGGGGTCCGCGCGGTAATCACGGCGAACGAGATCGGCGACGTGCCGATCATTCCGATCCGCCAGCATCCGGTGCCGGAAGGGGAGAGATTCCGGCAGCCTGTGATCGCATCCGGCAAGGTGCGTTACGTTGGCGAGCCGGTCGCGATCGTGGTTGCGAGCGACCCGGCGATTGCGGAAGACGCGCTCGAACTGATCGTTCTCGATATCGAGGAGCTGCCGCCGCTAGCCGATTATGTCACGGCCGCTCGCAACGAGTGTCTGCTGTTCGAGGAGGCGGCTACCAACAGGGCGGCGACCTTCCGTGCGCGCATGGGAGACGCGGATGCTGCGTTCGCGCAAGCCGATTATACGCGCAAAGAACGCTTCAGCGTGCAGCGTCACACCGCTTTTCCGATGGAAACACGCGGTCTGCTCGCGGAGTGGGTTGACGCAACAGGCCATATGACGCTCTACGGCGTCACCAAGGTGCCGTTCTTCAACCGGCGTGTGCTGGCACAGATGCTCGGCATCGAGATATCCGCGGTCGATCTGATCGAAGTCGATGTCGGCGGAGGTTTTGGCGCGCGCGGTGAGTTTTATCCGGAAGACTTTCTGGTCCCGTTCGCGGCCCGTTATGTCAACGGAAATGTCCGCTGGATCGAGGACCGGCGCGAACATTTGATGGCGATGAACCATGCCCGCGAAATGTACGCGGAAATGGAAATCGCCTGCACGAAGGAAGGTGCCGTCGTCGGTATTCGTGGGCGGATCGACATCGATCTCGGCGCCTACGCCCGCACCAATGGCTTCACCACGCCGCGCAATGTCGTGCAGTTCGTCTCAGGCCCTTACTATATTCCGAACCTCGCGATCGACGCGCATTCCTTCGTGACCAGCAAAACCCCCACCGGAACGTATCGCGGGCCTGGCCGCTACGAATCCAGTTTCTTTTGCGAGCGTTTGCTCGACATGGCCGCCACCGACCTCGGCATCGATCCGGCGGCGTTCCGTTTGAAAAACCTGATCCGCGAAGAGCAGTTGCCGCGGCCGCTCGCAACCATGATGGATCTGGATGCGACCTGGCAGACCGAGCTGGACAACGGTGCATATCCGATCGTCATGCAGCGCTGTCTCGATGAATTCGGCTGGCAAGAAAAAATCAAGCTGCAGGGCCAGTTGATCGATGGCCGCTATCATGGCGTTGCAGTCGGAAATTTTGTCGAAGGAGGTGCCGGCGGACGTTCCGAAAATGCCAGCATGACCATCGAAGACGATGGCATGGTTACGGTAGCGATCGGCTCTACGGCGCTTGGTCAGGGCCTGAAGACGGTGATGAGCCAGATCGCGGCGGACGCGCTCTCGCTGCCGATCGAGCGCATCCGTCTGCTGCATGGCTCGACCACATTGCTTACCGATGGCGTTGGTTCGTTCCACTCGCGCGCGACCGTGATGGGCGGTTCGGCAATCCTGCTTGCTGCCGAGGCATTGCTCGATCTGGTCCGCAACGAAGTTGGCATGCGCCTTGACGTGCCGGCAGCCAATACATCTTTCTCCGACGGCAAGGTTGAGGCGGCGGGAAAATCATTCGCCTTGCAGGATTTCGCCGGCCTCTCGGTCGAAAAGACCTTCATCAACACGAAACTGACTTACAGTTACGGCGCACACGCCGCGTATGTTGCCGTCGATGCCGCAACCGGCGAAGTCGAAGTGCTCGACTATGTGACGGTTGAGGATGTCGGCCGCGTGATCAATCCGGCGACGCTGCACGGACAGGTGCTCGGCGCCGTGGTGCAGGGGCTCGGCAGTACGTTCCTTGAACACCTGCAATACGACGAGAACGGCCAGTTACTGACCGGCTCGCTGGCCGATTACCTTCTGCCCACAGCGACCGATTTTCCGAATATCCGTTCGGTATCGCTCGGGCTGCGGCCATGCCCCAACAATCCGCTGGGCGCGAAAGGTGCGGGCGAAGGCGGCTTGATCGCGGTCGGCGGCGTGATCGCCAATGCAATAGCCTCGGCACTGCGCTCGTTGCGGGTGCAGCCTTGCGATCTGCCGCTGAGCCCGCCGCGGCTCTGGCGCTTGATCGCGGAAGCGCGTAGCGCAGAAATGTCTCGTTGAGCGTAGCCTCTTCCTCATATCGGTTTTGATAGAATGAACGATCTTCCAAATATCAGCATTCGGGTCGACGGTTCGATGACGCCGCAAGCCTGCGTTGAGCTGGCGCAGGTGGCCGACGAGGTGGGCCTTGCGGGCGTATGGTTCGCGGAAAACGCTTTTGCGCGCGGCATATTGCCGGCAGCGGCAGCTTGTGCGTTCGCCACGAAGCGCGTGGAGATCAATGCCGGTGTCTTCAATCCTTACAGCCGGCATCCGACGATGATGGCGATGGAAATCGGCGCGCTCGACGAGCTGTCGGATGGTCGCGCCGCCATCAGCATCGGCGCGGGCATCATGTCGGCAACCGAGAAAATGGGCCTGAATGCCGACAAGCCGCTGCCTGCGCTTCGCGACACCTTGAAGATTCTCGGCGGGCTTTTGGCCGGAAAAGAAGTCGAATATCTGGGACAGTATTTTTCGGCGAAGAAGATCAAACTGGATTACGCAGTCCGCAGGGAAATTCCGGTTTATCTGGCCGGTCGCGGAAATCTGACTGTTGGGTTGGCTGGCGAAGCAGCCAGCGGCCTTATCGTTTCCAATATGTGTTCGGCTGAATTTGCCGGCAAAGTCGCGGCACTCATGCGCACCAGCCGCAGTGCTGCCGGTCGGCAATCGCCGGGAAAAGTGATTCAGTACATGCCGGCAGCGGTTTCGCGGGAATCATCGGCGGCAAAAGATGCGGCCAAGCGCACGATCGGCGAGATGTTGCCGCGGTTCTGGTCGCTGGGGCAGAAATTGAACTCTGCGAAAGAGGCGCTCCTTGCCGGAACGAAGATCAGCGAACCGGAATTCGCGAGTGCGGCCGTACGGATACGCGGCGGTGAAGATCCGGCGCAGGTGCTTGATGACCGCTTTGCCACGGCATTCTCCGTGTCCGGGACGGCGGAAGAGTGTCTTGCGCTCGCAAGGGTTTATAAAGCGCATGGCGTCGATGAACTCGCGCTGACATTCGAGGGATCGACTGCAAAAGAGCAGATCAAGGAGATCGGCGAGACTCTTATGCGTTTGCGCGGAACTGCCCGCTGACTTGCGAGCGGCCCGAAGGACGATTTCTGCCGTCGGGGCGATAAGGATTGCTTTGTCGGCGCCCCGCCATCATGCGCCGCGTCAACGCCTCGATGAAACCCGTGCGGCTCGTTCCCCGGTATTGCAGTGGACTACGCCGCAGCCGTGACTAGCTGGAACGTTGTGCGGGAGCTTTGGCGAGCCACTCCCGGACGGCAGCGCTGTGTTCGCCCAGTTCGGGAATATGCGTCGCATTTCCACGCTTCGCTGTGGAGAAGATCGCCGGCTGTTCGGGAACGTCTACATTGCCGGCACCAAGCGAAGCGTTGCGAAACAGGTTGCGCATCTTCGCGTGGTCGGAGTCCACGGCAGTACCGACGTTATCGATCGGCGCGACCGGAACGCCTGCCGCCGATAAGGCAGCAACCGTTTCCTGGGTGGAGCGGGCGAGGGACCATTGCTCGAATGCTTCGCGCAACACGGCTTCATTGTTGGTCCGTTCGCTGTCCGACGCAAACCTCGGGTCGCCGAGCAGATCGCGGCGACCGATTGTATCGCAGAACTGTTCGAACAGTTTTTCGTTGAGCACTGCGACGACGACATGGCCGTCGCCCGTCCGGAATGCGCCGAAAGGCGCGGAGAGGGGATGCCGGTTGCCGACCCGATGCGGCACGTTTCCGGTTGCGATATAGCGGCAGGTTGCCGTCGGCATCATCGAAAGGAGCGAGTCGAACATTGCAAGATCGATCTGGCAGCCTTCGCCAGTGCGCTCGCGCTGGTGGAGTGCCGCAAGGATCGCCCAGGATGCGAACAGGCCGGCGGTAAGATCGCCGAAGGCTTCGCCGATCATCGTCGGCGCCCCATCCGGTTCGCCTGTGATCGTCATGAGCCCCGTCATGGCCTGCACGATCAGGTCGTAGGCCGGGCGTTCGCGCAACGGTCCGTTTTGTCCGAAGCCAGAGATGCTGGCGTAGACGAGGCGTGGATTGCGCTCCCGCAGCGCCGCAGCGCCGATCCCGAGTTTGTCGGCGACACCGGGCCGGAAGTTTTCGACCACGATGTCGGCGTGGTCGGCAAGCAGCCGGGCGAAGTCCAGATCTTCCGGCTTTTTCAGATCGAGTACGATGCTTTCCTTGCCGCGATTGGCGAAGGCGAAGAGCACGCTGTCTTCCCCCCGGAACGGGCCGATATGGCGATAGTCGTCGCCCGCCGGCGGCTCGATCTTGATCACGCGCGCGCCGAGATCGGCGAGCAGCGCGGTCGAGAACGGGCCCGCGAGTACGCGCGTGAAATCGACGACGACGAGATCCTGCAAGGGTCCGGCGCTGGCCGAATTATTCTTGTTCATGTTGACATTTCTTGAGACGCGGGTTCACTGCATCAACGCAGCAACACGCTGGGCAGCCAGGTTGCGAGTTCCGGGAAGCGCCAGAGCACGGCGAGACCGATCATCTGCAGAAAGATAAACGGGATCGCGCCTGACCATATCTCGGTGGTCTTGATCGAGGCGGGGGCAAGGCCACGCATGTAGAACAGCGTGTAGCCGAAGGGCGGCGTGAGGAAACTCGTCTGCAGGT
>CAUJKG010000433.1 GCA_963205465.1 Pseudomonadota bacterium
GCGCTTCGTCAGCGACGGCAAAGGCACCGATGCCGGATGCGGCCCCTTTGAGCGCATGGGCCGCTTCCATGCGGGCCTTACCCTCGCTGTTACGAATCACGTGGAGCAGTTTTTCCGCCTGCGCTTCGAACAGCGCCAGCACTTCATCCTGCAGCGCGCGATCCCCGAAGGTCGCGGCTTCGAAATGGTTGAGGTCGATCGGCTCGGCCATAAGCCGGTTATGACCCCTGCCCGGTAAACGGGACCTCAAGGCCGTGCGGCCTCGAGGTCAGAGCGGGCTCCTCAGGGCATGGGTTTGCGCCGGGCCGGGCTAAGGCCGAGCATAAGGAACCCGGCATCGGTCAGCCGGCACAGGACCCAGTCCGGGTGGATGGGGTGCCGGCTCCAGGGTTCCGCCCAGCCGTGCTCGATACAGGCCCGGATGGTGACTTTGGGGATTTCCTGCCCGTACTCGTCGAAAAGCGGGAGTTTTCCGTCCGGCTGGCTGATTCCGCGCTGGAGATACCGGCGCTGCGCCTCGGTTCCGCCAGCATCCGTGTGCCAGGGTTTAGGGCCGTCCCCGCTGCGCATTTTCCGCCGCACCATTGCTCGATCCGTATGGTGAACAAGATGTTACGCCATTAACGATGTTTCGAGACTGGACCGGATTGCCGTTCCTTTTTTGCACATCCGCGCGGTAGAATAGCGCAAGCGGTGGACCATTGTCCTCAAGCGGCCTTCCATTGGAATGCCGTTTTGGGACCGAAAGAGCGTGAAGGTCCTTATTATTCAATTTCCGGCCCGAGCGGCATGTTGCCGGTCGCGGTATCGAGTACGGACCGGAGGCAGACGTGAAGAACAAGAAGTCGCAAGATCCGACGGAAGCAGCACTTTCCGCGATTGAGGACGCCCTGAACATCGGCGCCGAAGCGCCCGAGGTGGCGCCCCCGGCGTCCGACCGCCGCGGCGAGCCCCGCGTCCGGGAACCCGCCAACGACGTCTTCGCCCAACGCTCCCGCCGCACCCGCGAGCGCCTGCCCCGCCGCGCCGCCAACGACGACCGTCAGTCCGTAGGCCAGATTCTCCAGGCGCTGCATCGCAAGCCCTCTAACGTGCCGATGCTCACGGCTCTGTTCGGCTCGATCGTCTGGATCATCGGCGGCGCCGCACTTGCCGCCTCGCAATACCGCACGGCCGAAGGCGCAGTGATGCGCCTTTCCGAAATCGCCGCGCAGCCGAGCTTTCCCGCGACCATCGCCGCGATTCTGCTGCCGCCGTTGGTCTTCTTCATGACCGCGCTGCTCATCCGCCGCTCGCAGGAGATGCGCCAGATCTCGCGCGCGATGACGGAAGTCACGCTGCGTCTCGCCGAACCCGAAGGCGTTTCCACCGACGCGATCGTCAGCGTCGGTCAGGCCATCCGCCGCGAAGTCGCCGCCCTCGGCGACGGCATCGAACGCGCCGTGGCGCGCGCTTCCGAACTGGAATCGATGGTCCGCAGCGAAGTTGCGACCCTCGAACAAGCCTATGGCGACAGCGAAAGCCGCGTCCGCGCGCTGATCCACGACCTGCATGGCGAACGCCAGTCGGTCATCGAACACGCGACCCAGGTGCGCGATGCGATCGCGACCGCGCATGAAGCCTTCGCCTTCGACGTGCAGAACATCGCCGATCGCGTGGCGAGCGCACTCGACACCGCAACCGGCCGCATCACCGACAACATCACCGTCCGCGCCGAAGAAGCCCGCACGCAGATCGTGGAATCCGGCAACTCGCTGGTCGAGAACCTGATCCAGCGCGCGGAAGAAGCGCGCAGCAACATCAACGACACCGGCAGCACGCTGGTTGATGCTCTGGTGTCCCGCGCGGAAGAGGCACGCCTCCGGCTCCACGACACTGGAAGTGTACTGGTCGACACGATGGTGTCGCGTGCGGAAGAAGCACGCAACAACATCAACGACACCGGCAGCACGCTGGCCGAAACGCTCGTGGCCCGCGCCGAAGAAGCCCGCAGCCAGTTCCACCAGACCGGAAGCGTGCTGGTCGACACGCTGGCGACGCGCGCAGAAGAAGCACGCAGCCGCATCAACGATACCGGCAGCACGATCGTCGATACGCTGGTGACCCGCGCCGAAGAAGCGCGGAGTCGCATCAACGATACCGGCAGCACGCTGGTCGACAATCTCCTCACCCGCACCGAGGAAGCGCGCACCCACATCCACGATACCGGCAATTTGCTGGTGGATACGCTGGTTTCGCGCGCCAGCGAAGCGCACGGGAAAATCAGCCAGACCGGCCAGACGCTGGTCGAAACGCTGGTGACCCGCGCGGAAGACGCCCGCAGCCGCCTCGGCGATACCGGCACCAAGCTGGTCGAAACGCTGGTGGCCCGCGCCGAAGAAGCGCGCAACCAGATCAGCCAGACCGGCAACTCGGTGGCCGAGAAGCTGGTCGCGAACGCCGAAACCGCACGCATCAAGATCAACGATTCGGGCAACGGCCTCGTCGACAACCTAGTGCGCCGCGCCGAAGAGGCGAACAAGCTCATCACCCGCTCCGGCAACATGATCGTCGAGAGCCTCGCCGAGAAGAGCACCGAAACGACGCAGCGCCTGACCGAAGTCGGCGTGCAGATCGCGCGCGCAATCGCCGACCGCAACGACAAGGTTTCCGAAGCCCTGCTCGCCTCGACCGAAGACATCAACAAGAAGCTCGCGGTCCGCATGGACGGCATCGCGCAGATGGTCTCGGAAACGAGCCAGACCTTCGAGAACACCATCGGCACGCAGCTGAAGAACTTCTCGGAGAACGTCATCATCCGCGGCAACGAGATCGCCACCAAGATCTCCGCCGATGCCGGCACGCTCGGCGCACGGATGGCCGAGAGCGTGCAGAACTTCGACACCACCGTGAAAGTCTATGGCGCGAACATCGTCAACGAGATCAAGAGCACGATCGATTCGATCTCCAAGACCTCGCACGACAGCCTCGCCTCGATGGATCAGCGCGTCGCCGGCAAGGTGGGCGAGGTCGCAGACCAGCTCGACCAGCGCATCGTGCGTATCGAGCAGACCCTCGACGGCCGCGTGAAGTCGCTCAACGAAACGCTCGCGAACCGCACGCTGGAATTCGCCAAAACTCTCTCCGAAGGCTCCAAGGCCGCGACCGAGGAAGTCCAGAAGAGCGTCGACGGCATGGGCGAATACTTCGCCGCCCGTACCGCCGAGATGGCCTCCACCCTCGCCGAGCGCGCGGAGCGCATCGACGAGACGCTGGGCAACCGCGCCAACCAGCTCACCGACACGCTCGATACGCGCGTGAACAAGTTCGAGGAGCTGATCGTCAGCCGTCTCGAGTCGGTCGCAGGCACCATCGAGAACAAGGGTATCGCCGTCACCGACCTCCTGGTCGAGCGCGTCGGCTCGGTCAACGACCTGATCAGCGGCACCGCCGCGGAAGTCGAGCGCAACCTGAATTCGCTCGCCACCAACATCACCGAGCAGTTCATCGAGCGCGTGAACAACATCACGGGCGCGCATGAAACGCTGCGCTCCGAAGTCCGCGACATCATCTCGGAACTCGGCCAGACGCATCACATCCTGCAGGCGGCGATCGACACCGCCTCCTCCACGCTCGGGCCGATCGAAGGCAAGGTCGCGGAGAAGGTCGCGCTGTTCCACCAGACGCTCGACAGCGCCGTCAGCGCCACGCGGGCGACCGCCGAACGCATGGACCGTCAGATCCGCGAACTCAACGAATCCTCGAACGGCGTGCTGCGCGACGTTTCGCACCTCACGCTCCGCTTCGAGGAGCAGGTCCGTCTCGTTGCCGCGACCACGGAATCGCTCAACGAAACGCATCGCCGGATCGACCAGGGCATGGAGAAGCGCAAGGAAACCATCACCGAGGTGTCCACGCTGCTCACCGAGCGCTCGGGCGAACTCGAGGAGCGCCTGATCCGCTTCAACAAGATGCTTGGCGACACCTTCCAGAACGCCCAGAACAAGGCGCAGGAAGTCGCCCGTCTGGTTGCGGAATCCACCGCCAACGCCACGCAGTCGATCTCGCAGCAGTACGAACTGATCCGCAACTCCTCGATCGAGGAGCGCGAGCGGACCAATCTCGCGCTCAAGGATACCTACGACGAGACGCTGCGCTCGGTCGGCTCGATGTTCGCCGAAACGAACACGCGCTTCCTCGAGGCGTCCCGCGATCTGCGCGAGATCTCCGACGACATCCAGCGCACGCTCGACACCACGCGCGAGGAAATCCGCCGGACGGTGTTCGACCTGCCCGCGGAAACCAAGGAAAGCGCCAACGCCATGCGCCGCGTCGTGGCCGACCAGATCCGCGCGCTCTCCGAGCTCAATGATATCGTCGCTCGCCACAGCCGCGAATATGCCGGCTCGGCAGGCTACGAGTATCGCGAGGAGGAAGTCGCGGCCGTCGGCGGCCGTCAGGCGGCGCGCGGATTACCGCGGCCCGAATACGACGAGACTCCGCGCGCGCGCGATCACGCACCGGAGCCACGCCGCGAACGCAAGGCCGATCGCAGCGCGCGTTTCGACGAGGCGCTGAACAAGCCGGATCGTCTGCCGGAACCGGAAGATGACGATGCGGGCTTCAACATCGATTCGCTCGACGCCCTCTCCATCGACATCGCCCGCATGATCGACCACGACGCCGCGAGCGAAGCCTGGGAACGCTTCAAGCGCGGCGAGCGTGGCGTCTTCAACCGCCGCCTCTATACCAATGCGGGCCAGAAGACGTTCGAAGAGGTTCGCAAGAAGTACCGCCGCAACAACGAGTTCCGCGACACCGTCGATCGCTATATCGACGAGTTCGAGAAACTTCTCGAGCAGGTCTCGCGCGACGAGCGCGGCCAGGCGCTGACGCGGACTTATCTCACGTCGGACACGGGCAAGGTCTACACCCTGCTCGCGCATGCGGCGGGCCGCCTCGGCTAAAACCCGAGCGTCGTCACCACCAATAAAAAAACCCGCGAGCGATCGCGGGCTTTTTTCTTTTATTGCGTCCTTCGGCTCAGATCCGCCGCGAGGTCCACTTCACCATCTGCACCAGCACGTCGGAGAACGCCTGGTCGAGCGCAAGCGTCGCCGCCTGCCCGTTGGTGCCGCCTGCGGCGATACGCGAGGTGAGCACGGTGCCGGCAGCGATGCGGCCGCCGCGCTGATAGACGATCTTCACCGAAAGCTCGACCACCGCCTGCGGCGTGTCATAGGCGGCAATGCCGAACTGGCGCACGTCGATCACGAGCACATAGTCGGCATTCACCCGGTCCTGCGCCTTAGCGACCGCACGAATGCGGGTGGAATTTTCGAACGACTGCACGATGCGCGCCTGCATCAGCTTCGGCAGGCGATCGACCCATTGCGCGTCGGGAAGATAGGCGACCTCGCCGGCTGCGGGCGCGATCACGACCTTCTCGGTATCTAGGATCTGGAGCGCGGTCGGCTGCTCGACCACCAGCAGTCCGCGGGCGCGCGGCGGCAGCGCGCCGAAGTTCCTCGGCGCGGTCAGATCGTAGGTCGGCGTGGGATTGCTGCCGGTGCCGATGATTCCACCGAGCACGCCGCCGCTGCATCCAGCCAGCGACGCAGCCAGCACAAGACCCAGCACGGCGCGGACCGCACTGCCCTCTTTCAACTTCGACTTCAACACGCCACCCAAGCCCAACTGCAAACGCCTTTTCGTGATGCGCGATTCTTAGCGGTTATATTGCGGCACCGTACCGCCATTATTGAACAGGAACTGCCTCGGATTCCGCTCGATATTGCGGACCAGCCGGTCGATTTCCCCAACGGCCCGCTTCGCATCGGTCGCAAGCGTGCGGAATTCGTTCAGGGTCGGCCCGGCCTGGTTGGAAATATTGTTCGCGGCCTTGCGGATCGATTCGAGCGTCGGCCCCGCCTCGTTCGAGACGTTATCCGCAGCCTTGCGGATTGATTCCGCCGCCGCCCGTACTTCCAGCAAGGTATCGTTGGAACGCGCCGCCAGCACGCGCGAAACCTCGGTCAGATCCTTCAGGATGGCGCCGAAGCGCTCCTCGTTGTCGGCGACGAGCTTATCGAGCCGTTGCATGAGCTTGGCGGCGGCCTGGAAGGCGTCCACCGTCGGCTCAGCGACCAGACGAGGCGGACGGTCGCCTTTTTTGGTTTCCATCAGCATGGAGGCCTTGGGATCGCCGCCGGTCAGCGCGACCGAGGCCACGCCGGTCAGTCCCTGGTATTCGAGGGTGACCTTGGTGTCGGTCCGGATCGGCGTCGAGCGGTTGACCTCGACGATGGCGACGACCGCACGCGGAATATCGGGCACCAGCGCAAGGCTGCGCACCTCACCCACGCGGATACCGTTGAAGTTCACGGTCGCGCCGGTCCGCAACCCCGCGACCGGACCGTCGAAATAGATCTCGTACTGCGCCTTGGATTCGCCGGTTCCCAGCCGCTGGAACCACCACACAAACGCGAAAATGCCGACCACGACGGCCAGCGTAAACACGCCGATCAATACGTAATTGGCACGCGTTTCCATGTCCGGTTCCGCTCCTTACGCCTTCCTGCCGTTGACGCGGCTGGCGGCGCGCTTGCCGTGGAAATAGGCCCTGAGCCACGGGTGATCGGATTTCAGCATCTCGTCGATCGTGCCCGTCGCAATGATCTTCCCATCGGCGAGGGCCGCGATGCGGTCGCATGCATTGTGAAGGCTGTCGAGGTCGTGCGTTACCATGAAAACGGTGAGGCCCAAAGTTTGCTGGAGCGCCTTGATCAGATCGTCGAACTCTCCGGCGGAAATAGGGTCGAGGCCGGAAGTCGGCTCGTCCAAGAACACGATTTCGGGGTCCAGCACGAGGGACCGGGCCAGCGCGGCGCGCTTGATCATGCCGCCGGAGAGCTGGGAGGGATATTTCTCGGCCACGAAGGCCGGCAGCCCCACCATTTCCAGCTTTGCGATCGCGATTTCGTCCATCAGCCGCTGCGAAAGGTCGAGATATTCCCGCAGCGGAAACTGGATGTTCTGGCGCACCGTCAGCGAGGAAAACAGCGCCCCGTGCTGGAACAACACACCCCAGCGGCGCTCGACGGCATTGCGCTCGTCCTCGCTCAGCCGGTCGAGGTCCTTGCCGAAGACCTCGATCGTGCCCTTCTGCTTTTTCACGAGCCCGATGATCGAGCGCATCAAGACCGACTTGCCGCCGCCCGACGCGCCGACGAAGCCGAGGATCTCACCTCGCCGCACGTCGAGATCGAGCCCTTTGAGCACGGCATGATCGCCGAACGACACCCAGACATCGCGCACGCGGATGATCGGATAATTGTCCGGGACTGTCTCAGGCCGCTTCGAAGCCGGCTGCGCGCTTTCGATATTCGCCATGCCGTTTACCAATCGATGCTTGCGAAGAAGATCGCAAACGCGCCGTCGAGCACGATCACGAGGAAGATGGATTTCACGACCGAAGCCGTGGTGTGCTCGCCGAGCGACTCCGCGCTGCCTTGCACGCGCAAGCCTTCGACGCAGGCGACAAGACCGATCACCGCACCCATGAACGGCGCCTTGATCATGCCGACCCAGAAGGTCGACCAGGAGATCGCGTCGCGCAGCCGCTCGAGAAAGACTTCCGGCGTGAAGCCGCCATAGAGCCATGCCGTGACCATGCCGCCGAACAGCGCCGCCATGCTACCGATGAAGGTGAGCAGCGGCAGCGCGATGATGAGCGCGATCATGCGCGGCAGGATCAGGATCTCCATGGGATCGCGGCCCATCACGCGAAGCGCGTCGATTTCCTCGCGCATCTTCATGGAACCGAGCTCCGCGGTATAAGCGCTGCCCGAGCGGCCCGCGATCATGATCGAGGTGATCAGGACGCCGACTTCGCGCAGCACCAGAATCCCGACCATGTCGACGACGAAGGTTTCCGCGCCGAATTTGCGAAAATGGAAGATGCCCTGCTGCGCGAGGATGCCGCCGATCAGAAACAGAATGAGGACGATGATCGGGATCGAACGAAAGCCCGCGCGATCCATCTGGTTGACGACGGCGGTGAAGCGAAACGTCCAGGGCCGGACGAGGACGCGGCCGAGCGAAACCACCGAAGCGCCCAGGAACTGGATGAACTCTGCGGTATCCTTGACGAAGCTGACCGACATCTCGCCGAGCGAACTCAGCGTATCGACGACCGGATTGTGGTCGTCCTCCTGCGCGTTCTTGCCGGTGTTGGTCTGCTGCACTTCGTCGAGCAGAATACGATAGCGCGGATTGAGACCGACAATCTCGGCCGCCGCGCCCTTGGCTTCCAGATCCCGGCGCATGCGCTCGATCAGCCACGCGCCGGAAGTATCGAGCTGCTCGATATGGCTGACGTCGATCGCGACACTCGCCGCCTTGGGCTTGCGCGCCTCGACGTCGATCACCAGCGGCTCGATCTGCCCGGCAAAGGACGAAATCCAGCGGCCCGTCGCTTCCAGGACGAGCCGGCCGGCTTCTTCCTTCCGGTTCAGGGAGACCGCTTGCGCCGCCAAGGATTCTTTCTCCAGCTACGCCGAAAACCTGCCCGTTTACGGGGCGCGGCTAATGGCTGCTAATACTTACCACAAGCCCCCACCACAGACCGGCCGGGGACGATAAGTTCTTGCAAAGAGTGACATTTATGCCGCGGCGTCTGCAGTTCCGGGTCGAAAAATGGCCGATTTCGGGGGCCTTCACGATCAGCCGGGGAGCCAAGACCGAAGCCGCCGTAATCGTGGTGGAAATTTCCGACGGTTCCCGCCGCGGACGCGGCGAATGCGTCCCCTATGGCCGCTACGGTGAGTCGCTCGAAAGCGTCGGCTGGGAGATCGAGCAGGCCGCCCCCGCCATTGCCGACGGGATGGATCGGGCCGGTCTCCAGCGGGCCCTCAAAGCGGGAGCCGCCCGCAACGCCATCGATTGCGCCTTGTGGGATCTTGAAGCGAAAGAGACCGGCAGCACGGTCACCGCACTCGCGCGGCTGCGTCCGCCTGCACCCGTGACAACCGCCTATACGCTGAGCCTCGATACGCCGGAGAATATGGCGGCGGCAGCGAGGCTGTCTTCCCGCCCGGTGCTGAAACTCAAGCTCGGTGCCGAGCAAGATATAGAACGCCTGCGCGTCATCCGCGCAGCCGTACCCGATGCCGTGCTGATTGCCGACGCCAACGAAGGCTGGACCCGCGCGAACCTGGAAGAAAATCTCCATGCCTGCGAGGCGGCGAATGTTGCGCTGGTCGAGCAACCGCTTCCCGCCAGCGAAGACGAAATTCTTCGGGATGTTTCCCGCAGCGTTCCGGTTTGCGCGGATGAAAGTTTTCATGACCGCACGAGCTTCGCCACCATCGAAGGCAAGTATGACGCGATCAACATCAAGCTCGACAAGACCGGCGGCTTAACCGAAGCCCTGCTGGTCGCGGACGAAGCCGAAGCGCGCGATCTCACGATCATGACCGGCTGCATGGTCTCGACCTCGCTCGCCATGGCGCCGGCGCTCCTGCTCGCGAACCGTGCGAAATTCGTCGACCTCGATGGGCCGCTGCTGCTTGCGAAAGATCGCGAGCACGGCCTGCGTTATGTGGGCTCGACGGTCTTTCCGCCGGAAGCCTCGCTCTGGGGCTGAAGCCAGGAAGCAATCGCCAACATAAGGCCGAGAAGCGCAATCGCCGAGGAGCCGAAGAACGCATAAGCGCCGTAGCGTGCATAAAGCGGCCCGGCGGCAAAGGTTGCAAGCAGCATCGCGATACTGACGGCCGCCGAAGAGAAAGTCTGCGCGCGCCCCTGCGCGCCCGCACCGCCGCTTTCTCCCGCAACCGAAACCATGCCGAGAAACGTCGCGGTGAAAGTAAAGGCGTGCATGATCATCAGCGGCACCAGCAACGCCTGCGGCGGATCGAGCGCGGTCAAGCCGAAACGAATGATCGAGGAAACGCCTCCGATCATGATCAGCGCCACTGGCGAGAACCGCCGCAATGCGACAGTCGCAAAATAGAACACGATCACTTCCGCGGCGACGCCGATCCCCCACAGAAATCCAATCATGCTCGAAGAGATGCCGCTCGCGCGCCAATGCACCGAGCCGAACGCATAGAGCATGGCGTGGCTCGACTGCACACAAGCCGCCGCGAATACCGCAAGCAGCACGCGGCGCCCGATCTTCGGCGGCTTCGCGGCATCCGCTGCCGTCACTTGCTGCAGGCGCGGCAGCATCTGCGCGGAAAGCGCGAAGAGGACGAGCGAGCCTGCGATCAGCCAGACAATCGCGGCGGGCGGCAAGACTTCGAGCGCGACGCCGAGCAGGATGTTCGCGGCGATGAACGACACCGACCCCCAGAGGCGTGCGCGGCCGTAATCGATACTTTTTTCCCGCGCGAGGCGGACGCCGAAGGCATCGGTCAGCGGAAAGGCCGGCCCCCAGAACACCGTGGCGACCGCGACCAGAATCAGCACCGCCGCCCTATCCGGCACCAGCGCCATCAACACGAAGGCGAACGCCGCCCCGAAACCGAGCACGGCGAGAAAGCGCCGGGGTCTGCCGATGCGGTCCGAAAGCACGCCGGCAATGGGATTGGCGAACAGGCGCACCGCCATGGGGATGCCGATCGCGATCCCGATCGCTTCCGGAGAAAAGCCCAGTGCAGCAAGGAAAACCGGGAAAAACGGCAGATAGAAACCCGGCGCCACGAAGAGCGCCGCATAGACGGTTGCCAGCATTCCCGAGCCCGCAGCCCAAGACGCAAACCAAGAACTAGTGGGCGCGGAGGCCGACAATGGTTATCTTTCGTAAGTGATTCACGCTC
>CAUJKG010000434.1 GCA_963205465.1 Pseudomonadota bacterium
CTCACGAGCGGCAACGCCGATCTCTGCGCGCTTTCGGGAAAACGCAATCCCTATCGCAGCAAGCTCGGCCGCATCGAAGCCGGTGCATTTGCCGACATTCTGGTGATAGACGGCAATCCGCTCGAAAAGATCGAGCTCATCGGCGATCCGGAAAACGCGATGAAGCTCGTCATGAAAGACGGGCGGATTCACAAGAACACACTTGGCTCCTGAACCCGACAACACTCGCGTGTAGTGCAGGCTACAGGCCGCGGATGCGCTCTAGCGCGATGGCGTATCCGTAGCCGGCCTGGTTTCGCGATCGGCTGATACTTCGGCCTCCACGACTTCGAATTTCTGCGAGGCGAGCATCCTGCCGCGATACCAGAACTCCAGCGTCCAGGTTCCTTCGACGATCTCCCACGGCTCGTCGAAGCTGTAGCTGCGGAACAGCACTTCGCCGATTACATGCTGCCGCTCGACTTCGCTCGTGTAGTGCACCTTCCCCGCGGGATCGCGCAGCCCCTTCGGCGGAAAACGCGTCACATAGCGGATCGTGACCACCTCGCCTTTCGGCTGGCCAATCATCTCGAAATTCATGCCCATGTTCACGTCGAGCAGGCCCGGAATGCGCGTGGTTCGCTCGACGAGAGTCTGGCCCTTGACGACATTGAACCGGCCAAGCGCCGTTGTCGGCGCGTCTTCGACCGCGCCGCGCTCGATGCGGTACACGCCAGGATTCGTGATCTCGATCCGCTCGACCGTTTGCGCAACGGCGGCAGAACCAAGCAACATCACGCCAACGACCAGGAACCAGACCTTCATTTTCAGGATCTCCCGCGAGCACTCTTAGTCCAATGGGCTTTCACCCGATCTTAATCCTTGCAGAACACAACTAGAACAGATACAGGTGTTCCTGATTTGTACCGACTCGCAGGCGCTAAAGCGGGCCTGCCGGCAAGGATAGTCGACGATGCTGACCCGAAAACAGTACGAGCTGCTCCGATTTATCCATGAACGCCTGAAGGAAGCTGGGGTCCCCCCCTCCTTCGACGAGATGAAAGATGCGCTCGATCTGCGTTCGAAATCCGGCATCCATCGGCTCATTACCGCACTTGAGGAGCGCGGATTCATCCGCCGTCTGCCGAACCGCGCCCGTGCGCTGGAAGTGATCCGCCTGCCCGAAACCGTCGCCCCCGCGATGGGAAGCCCGCGCGGCCGCGGCGGCTTCTCTCCGAATGTCATCGAGGGCTCGCTCGGCAAGGTCGCCAAGGTGCCGTCCGAGAAGGACGACGGCGCTTCCCGTCCCATCGCAATCCCGGTCATGGGCCGGATCGCAGCAGGTACGCCGATCGAGGCGATCCAGAGCCGCAGCCACACCGTCCACGTGCCGCCGGAAATGCTCTCGGCCGGCGAGCATTATGCCCTCGAAGTAAAGGGCGACTCCATGATCGAGGCGGGCATCCTGGAAGGCGATCTCGCGCTCATCAGGAAAGCCGACGTCGCCGAAACCGGCGATATCGTCGTGGCGCTCGTCGATGCGGAGGAAGCGACGCTCAAGCGGCTGCGCAAGAAAGGCGCGTCCATCGCGCTTGAAGCCGCGAACCCAGCCTATGAAACGCGCATTTTCGGCCCCGACCGGGTTGAGATCCAGGGCAAGCTGGTCGGCCTATACCGCCGCTACTGATCGGCCTCCTCCGGGGCTTCCGGACCTGGGGCGTCGCCCGCCAATTCCGCTGCCGGCACCAACGGTACTGTTTTGCGGGGTTGAACCGGATTGAGCCGGGATAACGCGTTTACGTCCGGAGCTTTCGTCCGGCCAAACCAAGGCCGGTCGGCGCTCGGCGAGCGCGACGGCGCCGCCTCCCAGCCGGTAGTTGTTCTTCGCAGAGCGATTGCGCCCGTTGCCGCGAGTGTTTGGCGGTCGATCACCGCGGAATTGCATGCCTCCGGTATGTTGCGATTTGCAATGATCAGTGCCGCGCGTCCGCAATCTTCCAGTAGGGCTGCGGCATTTTTCGGAACGGCAATCAGCGTTCCATCCGTAAGTTTGCCGACACAACCATTTTGATCGCAAGCGAATTGCTGCCGCAAAGAGGAAACCGCATCGGGAGGCAGTCCCTCGGAGGCAAGCCAATTCTCCACCGTGAACCGATTGCTCTTCGTCGTGTGGAAGGCGAGCTTGCCGTGCGGAGTTCGAAGCCCGACCACGCTGCCCTCGCTATCGATCATGACGTCGTAGCGTGGCCCGTTCCACATCAAGAGCAGTGCAATGATTACGGCCGGCACACCTGCGAGGCGTAGCCGCGTCGCCGGAATCGTGAGGACGAGAAGTGCCAGCGTTCCGATGAGAAGCGCCGCTCCGCTGAAGGAAGCGATCCGTCCTTCCGACCCATCGATCGCGCTGACGTAGTTTGCAATCGCGATCATGCCCTCGATGCCGTATCCCATCATCGTCCAGCCGACGAAATCGAACCCGAATGGCAAGAGCAGCACGCCAAGAAGCGCGCCCGGCATGATGACGAGGCCTATCAAAGGCATCGAGGCGACATTCGCGAGCACGCTATAAGGCGCGAAGCGGTGGAAATGGAACGCGGCATAGATCGCCGTGGCAATCCCGGCAATAAAGGACGTTACGGCGCCGAGCGCAAACCAGCGCCCCGTGCGCGACACCCATGCGCCGATTGCCGACGCCCCTTTTTGCGGCGGCAGGGAAATGAACGGTACCCACCTCTCGTAGAAGCTGA
>CAUJKG010000435.1 GCA_963205465.1 Pseudomonadota bacterium
GCGCCGGCGAGCCGGTAACCGAAGCCGAAATACGAACCCGGCGTATGCGGCACCCGGGCGGAGTTTTCAGCAGGTGGCGTGATCTTGCCGCCCACGCGCCGTTGCCCGCCCGGAGCGGCCGGGTCTTCGACGAGCTGCACGGCCTCCACGTTGTAAAGCCCGTACCAGAGTTCGACCGCGCGGATGGTCTGCGCGGACACGGGCGGTGAAACAAGCACGCCAGCTAGAAGCGCGAGGGCCGCAAGCATGCGCGTCATGTGTGCCTCGCGTCGGCGGTGGTTGAAGGGGAGCGGGAAGGGTGCCAATGCATCCGGCAATTCTAGCGTGAAGCCGGTGCAAGGTCATGCCCGTCGTCCAGAATCAGCATACGCCTGACGGCATCTTGGTGTTTCACCAGCCGCTCGGGACAGTCGCGCGCATTTTTCTGGCTGCCGCGGGGGTGCTTGCGCTGTCCGTGCCGCATGAATTGCTGATCCGGCCGGGTGTTCCGTTGTTCCAGTGGGGTTTGCTGCCGTTCTGGATCATCGGCATTGCCGCCGGCCTGATCGGTGCGGTCTTGCTCTTGGCAGGCGTCCTCGGGCTCACGCGTACCGTCACCTTCGATGGCGCGGCGCGTGAGATGTTCGTCGATGGCAATGGCTCCTTCGGCATTGGCTGGCGCACGCGCTACAAGTTCGCGGACATCCTCGAACTGAACGTGGTGGAAGAAGCGCAACGCGAAGGCTCCTCCCGCTATGCGCTGCAGGCGATCGTCGCGAACGCCTCGGGCCCCGTGGAAATCGACACCTTCGCGAGCGAGGCCGAAGCGATCGGCGCGGAGGCCCGCATCAACGCGGTGATGCTCGGCGAAGAGGGCATGTAACTCTCCCTGAAAACGTAACTCTCCCTGGAGGTCCGGCGGCTTCGCCACTTTCTTTCTTGCGGCGCGGAACGAAGCGGGGATACCGGTGTTGGGTCGGGAGCAAGAGGATGTTTCCGATCATGCGAATGAAAGAAATCCAGCGCTACCTCGACCGTTTTCTCGACCGCGATGCGTTTGGGGACCGGATCGACGCGCTGCAGGACCGTTTGAACCGGCTGCGCGATCACATGCCCGATATGCCGGCGAGCCGCCTGCGCCACATGAGCGATGCGCTGCCGAGCTATCGCGACATACGCCGCAAGCTGCCTTTCGCGCCGAGCGAGCCCCGTAACTACACGCTGCCGGCAGCGCTCGCCGTCGGCGGTATTGCCATTCTCGGCGCGATAGCCGTGACTGCATTCGTGATGAGCGACGCGCACAAGCGCACGCCGAAGAAAAACGAGGACATGGGCGAAAACATGGGTGATGCAGTTTAAGACGCATCCTGCTCGCCTCGTTTAGAGCGTGCGGACGCCCAATATTGCCGATGATATTGGGATAGCGCCGTCCCGGCCCGTATTGCGCGGGCACGGGCGGCTGCTTTGTCTTCGGTCTACATTTTTGCACTAGCGCCGATCTTTGGCCGCGTTTTTTTCATCGCGGCTTTCTCTTTGCCTGCTTTTTTCTTGGCTTGCTTCATTCGGAATTTCCGAGCGAAACCTTCGCCACCTTGTCCTGATAGTCCTCCTTCGGATCGCCCGCGCCGAGCAGCATCTTCACGCCGGCCCAGAGCGAATTCTCGTTGAGCCAGATTTCGCCGCGCTCGGCCTCGAAGCGCAGGAGCGCGAGCTTGGGGTCGTCCTTGCCTTCCTCGAACCACGCCGCGACGTAGGGATTCCATAGTTTGTCGATCATCCCGCGGTCCATATCGAGTTCGATGGTGCCGTGAATGGTCGCGAAAAGATCGTGGCCCTTGGCCGAGTAGGCGGCCATGGCGCGCTTCTTCTTGTCTTTCACGGCGCGCGCGACCGCGGTGTCCTGCGCGGTGAAGATCCAGACCGGCCCGCTGTGTTCGTGCTCGGTGATGGCGGTCATCGGGCGGAAGTGACCGTTTTCCGCGCCTTCCACGCCGAGCATGACGGTGCGGTCGCCGTGCAGGGATTTCCAGAACTTCGAAGTCAGTTCTTCCGGGGTGGCCATCGCTTCGCTCCGTCATTTATGTTGCTGCAGGCGAACCGCTCAGGCGCGGGGTTGTTCCGCGGGCGCGAAGGGATTTCCATGGGACGGCTTTACGACACGATCTTCTGGCTGAAATGGCCGCCGCCCTGGTGGGTATGGGTGCTCGCAGTATTGATTGTCGCACTTGCGGCCGGAATGGTTCTGCTGCGTTGAAGCCGATCGTTTCGCAGGAAGAGATTGTTTCGCGGATTTTGACCTGCATCAAAGTGCGGGCGCGGCAGCGGCGCAGAATGCAATCACCCTGCGGCCCCAGGTCTCCATCCTTAGCCGCAGTCACTTCCAGGCCGGACGTTTCGCGTTCCGGCCTGATTTTTTGGCATGCGTTACCTCGGCCGGGACTTCGTGCTGCGCTAGACTGCGACAGGAGAGGGCAGGATGGCCACGGATTTCACCACCTATGCCGAGCGCTGGAGCCCGGAGGATCACGCGTCTTTCGAGGCGCTGTGCTTTCATCGCGTGGACGAGACGAACGAGCCTTACACGGGGCTGATGCAGGCGTACACGATCGAAGACCGCGAGGTGGCGGCGGAGATCGTCGCACGCGCCTTCGAGATGACGAAGGACAAGATCGCGCTTGCTTACGCCGAATACGAGGCAAAAAAGCCGATCGATATGAGCCCCGATGCCATTGTGGACATCAGGCATTCGGCGGCCGAACCCTTCGCGCTTGCGATTGCGAAACTTTGTGACGGGCCGGGGCGCGTCGCAAGCCTCGTCAGCACGATGGGGCCGGATCTCGACCTGTTCGAATGCAACACCATGCACGAGCGCGGCGGGCCGCTGAACAGCTATTACACCGGGCCGTTCTCTTCCGGCGCGGTGTGGGACTCGTTCTGGTTTTTCGAGGACCCCTATGGGCCGGACAGCTCGGTGAGCTTCACGACCTACCACATCACCAAATCCGGCCGCGATTACTGCCTGTGGCGCTGGCCCGAACGGATCGAAGCCTTGCGCAAGGCGGAAGATATCTGGAAGCGGAATTTTCGCGGGTAGCGCAAGCACGGCGTTTTGCTTCTTGCGTGGCCGATGCGGCCCGGTGATGACGAAGGCGAGCTTTCGCGCTATGCACGCCGTTCGCCGTTTCGGGAGTGGGAATGCAAGACGCCGCGCTCAATCTGCCTGCTGCCGTCCGTGTGGCGGAGCCGTTCATCCCCGAGACGTGGCCGCCGGTCATTCAAATGCCGGCACGGGAAATCCTGCACGGGCGCTTCAACGACCATCTCGCCAAGTTCACCAAGGAAGACCTCGATTATTTCGAAGCGCTGGTTTTTCTGCGCGCCGACAAGATCTCGCGGCCCTATGCGGCGCTTATGCGCGCGCCCGCGATGAACCATCGGCCAAGCTGCGAGGCGCTGGTGCGGGAAGCGATCAAACTCGCGGGCGCGGACGCCGAGGCGGCGCGCAAGCGCGACCCGGAGCAGGCGGGGAAGGTGCTGGCTTACGCGATTGCCGCGCTCTGCGAAGCGCCGGGCTGCATTCCGCGCGGGATCGAGATCGACGGCCCCGGCTTCGGCGACGGCGCCGACATCAACATCGGCCACGAGCGCGGCCGCCCGCTTTCGAACTACTACACCGCCGCGCACGCGCATGTGTATGTGATGAACTCGCCGATGCTGTTCGAGGGCATCTTGGGGCCCCACACGAGCATCCGCTTCGCGACCGATCACCTGACCGAAATGGGGATCGAATTCGCCAAACGCCTCTGGCCCGAGCGGATCGAGGCGATGCGGGGACGGGAGCGATAACTGTCATTCCGGGGCGCGCCGGAGGCGCGAACCCGGAATCCAGAGTAACATCGCAAAGCCTTTCTATGTAGCCCTGGATTCCGGATCGCGCGCTAAAGCGCGCGTCCGGAATGACAAGTCTGGGGGTCGAGTCACTCCCCCGGCACCAGCTTCACTTTGTCATCGCCAATCAAGCCCGACAATGACGAAGGAAGGCAGGCTGCGCCGCTAAGCGGAAGCAGGTGACTTTTTCATTGCATTCAACGAAATTATTGGACCCCTATTTTTCTATCGCAATTTAGTTCGTGCAAAGTACTCTAAGTAACTTTCTTTAAGAGCGAAAAAACATGCCGTTGGAACTTCACGAGAGCGCGAAAGAGAAACTTCACGTCGCCCTCAACGAAGCGATGTCAAAAATCGCTGTCAATAACAATATGTTTATTGATCGTAAGACACTTTACCATTTGATCTCAGCCGATTTGGTTTTGCCTCAGCATGGAAAGCTTCATGAGAGACTACTTGCGCTTCTAGGGGAATTTCCAATAGTGAGTTTTATCGACGGAGAAATTTCAAAAGATCTTTATCAGCGCGACGAGTATGACAGTAACAAGCCGACGTTACAGTTGAACGAGGTTTCTGGTTATGAAAATCTCAAAGAGTCAGCCGAAAGATTGCTGCAACAATTTGTTTCGTTGCCTTGGTCGTATACGCTCACATTTGAGTTTCCTCCCGAAATTTCCAGCCTTCTCCACGCTGTAGTGTCAAAGGTTAAGTTTGGCGACCGTATAACGCTGGTGACGCCTAAGGGCGGGGAGTTTGCAAAGTATTTTCCACTGCTTTCTGGAAACGAAAAGAAAGATAAGAGAATTCACTCCGGAGCTACTCTACTCTCGTTGTTGGGTCGTGCTGATGCGAAGTGGAACGATGATTCGGTTTATTTGCAAATTCAAGCTGACGGTTATATCGGTCAATACGGACGCTCTGTCGCCACGTTTTCTGCAGAGTCGTTATTGAAAGCGTTTTGCGGCGTCTGTATCGCTCTGAGAATTTTTAAGGTTCGGATTAGTTACAGTAAAACTGTCCCATCGAAGTATTTTTATGTTCATCAAAGGACAGGAACGAAATCGGAGATTGATAGTCGCCACGAATTGGACGATGCGATAGATGCGGGATTTCGCGATCTCGTAGTTCATGATCTCGAGGGATTCCTAGATTCTGACGAGAAAAAGCAGCACTGGCTACGCGAGAAGTTACCTGACGCAGAAATTGTGTTTGATTCGGGTGAAAAGGCGGAGCGAATTGTGCTTGCCTCGCAGTGGTTATTCGACAGCTATTGTGGACGAAATGAACTTCTCGCGTTTGTTCAGACGATGGTAGCATTGGAGATTTTGCTGGGTGAGCAATCAAACAGCGAGGTAGGTTTGGGCGAGCTATTAAGAAATCGATGCGCCTTTCTAATCGGGAAAAGTCATGAACAGCGCGCAGACGTCCTCAAAGACTTTAGTGAAATTTATCGTGTCCGTTCGCAGATTGTACACCGAGGCAAGAGTCGCTTAACATTACGCGAGCGAACTTTGTTTCATAAGTTGCAATGGATGTGCCGAAGAGTAATTCAAGAAGAGGTATCGCTACTCAAAGCGGATCGAGACGAGCACAATAAAAAGCATATTGGTCAATCTTAAGTG